>NZ_JARFXU020000014.1:71213-120510 GCF_029581595.2 Arthrobacter sp. NQ7
TGGCACCTGTGTGACCTGGGTGGTAGCTCCCGTGTGATCTGGGTGGTGGCGGTCATGGAGATGGGAGGGGTAGTGGTGGCTTGAAGTAAAAGTTTCGGCGTGGCGTTTGGGTGGGGTCGACGTGGGGTGGGGGGATGAAAGCGGGGTCGCCCTGGGTGCTGGTGATCGTCCAGGTTTCTTTGTGGACGAGATGGTGGTGGTGACTGCAGAGCAGGACGCCGTTGTTGGTGTTGGTGGGCCCGTCATGTGACCAGTAAGTGATGTGGTGGGCCTCGCACCACGGGGCGGGAATAGTGCAATCGGGGAAGGCACAACCTTGGTCGCGGGCGGTGAGGGCCGTCCGTTGGGCCGGGGTGAAGAGGCGCGTCTTGCGGCCGAGGTCCAGGATTTCGCCGCGGGTGCCCAGGAGGGCGGGGATGATGTCGGCGTCGCAGGCGATCTTTCGGAGGGTGGCCGCGGCGACAGGGCCGGTGAAGACGAAGTTGCCGGTCCCCGCCACTGTTCCGATCTCTGCCTCTGTTCCGGCGCCTGGTTCTATGCCTGTTCCCGGTTCTTTACTCACACTGTTTTCCGGTCTGGTGGCTGTTCCTGTTCCGGCGCCTGTTTGCGTCCCAGGTTTTGTGGCGCGGGTGGGGAAGAGGTCCTGGTAGTGGATAGTGGCGATGATCTGCGGCCGGTTGCCGCCAGTGGTGGGGAGGGTGTCGGTGGCGAGGGCGGTCTTGGCCGCGGTGACGAGGCCGTCGAGTTGTTTTTGCGCGCGCGTACGTCGGTCCAGGTCCGGTGAACCGGCGGCGTCCGCCCCTCCCGCGGTCTCCGGTGCTTCCGCTTCTCCAGCCGCCCCTCCCGGGGTCCCTGGTGCTTCCGCTGTTCCGGCTACTGGCCTGTCATACCCGCTGGCGTTGGGCGTGCTGGTGCGCGGGTTGGTTGCCGTGTTCATGACAGTGAGGAGGTATTCGTATTGGTCAGTGGCGGCGAAGATTTCGAGATGGTGCAGGCCATGGCGGGGCTTGCGGATGAAGGCACCTTGGGTGTGGCGCAGGGCCTCCTCGGTGGGTTCGGTGCCGTCAGCGTCGATAATGTCGGTCCAGCGCTGGGCCAGGCGGGCAAGGAAGTCAGGGTCAGTAGCTGCGGCAGCTTTGGTGAGGTGGTGCTCGATCCGGTCCAATGTGCCGGCTGTGGTGCGGTGTTGGAGCCGGTCCAGAGTGGCGGTGATGAGGGTGGCGGCATGTGACGACACCGCTGGCCCGTGAACTGTCCCGGTTTCCCAGGTGCCGGTTTCCCAGATGCCGGTTTCCCCGGAGCCAGCGTCGCTGCTGCAGAACGTGCTGGGGGCGAGGGCATCGGCGATACGGGGCCGGGTTGGTGGGAGTTGCTGGCCGGTGAGACTGGTGCCCGGAAGAGTGTGGCTGGCGAGGGTGAGCCGACGGCGGGCTTCACGGATGGGGATCCGCAGGCGCAAGCGGAGGAAGTCCGCAGTGGTGCGGCAGCCGTCATCTGCCGGGGACATGACCGCAGGCCGTGCCGTAGGCGGCCCTGGCCAGTTACTGTCGGTTTCCTTCAGGGATCCGACCCCGTCTTCATCCCACCCGGTGAACCAGCTTCTTGCTGGCTGAGCTTCCCGCATGCTGCGGCCAGCGGTGCTGCGGCGGCCTGTGGTTGTTGCGGCGGCCGCGCTGATGGCCTGGCTTCGGGTCCGGTCTACGGTGCCGGCTGCCAGGAGCTGCAGGTATTCGATCGTCCGGGCCAGATCCTCGACCCTGCCGGCATATGCGGCGGCCTCGGCGTAAGTGGCGCTGGCGAGCAGCCCCGGGGCGGCGAGGGCGGCGGCCGCGAGCTGCACAGCAAGCCCGCCCAACGCATCCGGTTCCACATGCCCCTCAGGTCCGGGCCCCGGTTGCTGTGGAGTGTCCTCCCCCGGGACCGCGTAAAGGTGGGCCGGGCGCATGAGCCGGCTGCCGGCGTCGTCCGTCTCCCCAAGATGCTCCCCAATGGCCTCCATAACCCAACTCTGCCAGCCGCCACTGACAATCAGGAGCCGGCAGATCTGCTATGTGGAAAACCTGGGCGGAGTTGCCCCGAGGCCTTGTAAACACTCCGGTTAAGCATTGCCGGCCGCCGCGTCCCCCAAGGATCGCGACGGCCGGCAAAGCGATTCAGTTGTAGCACAAAGATGGGCCAGTACCGTTGTCATGCTGCGTTACCCGCGTCATGAACACTGGCGGAAGGGCGGGTCAGCCCTGGGAGCCGGCCTCGTCGGAGGTGCCGAGGTTTGTTGTCTCGGGGTGCGTGCTGTGGGCCGGGATGTGGTCATTGCCCAGTTCCCCTGCAGCACCGCCCGTAGCGGGGCTGCCTGCTCCGGGTGCTGCAGTTGCAGCCGTCCCTGTCGCGGTGGAAGTGCCGGCAGGACTGGAGGTGCCGGCCGCAGTCGAGGTGCCGGGTGTCTGGCTCCCACTGGCAGCCGTGCCCTCCCGGTGCATCGCGGATCCAATCACGGTCCCGGCCCTGCGGGCGGCTTCGCCCAGCTGGTCAGCGACCTCGGGGGCTTTTTCCTTGATGGCCTCCGTAGCTACGGACACCTTGTCCTGGACGGGCTTGCTGTCCCAGATGCCAGCGGCACGGGCCTTGAGCTTGTCGTAAGCAGCGCGGCCGGAACGGGAACCGAGGACGTATCCAACGGCTACACCTACACCCAAAAGAAGCTTGTTTTTCACGATGAACTCCTGCTCTGCGAGAGGGTTGCGAGAAGGTTGTCAGTTCCGGGCGGGCCGGGAGCCCGGTGCCGGAGAAAGTGAAAGCCGGCCTGGGGATGGTGTCCCCAGGCCGGCCTCCTGGCTTGCCCGTGCAGTTATCCGCGGGCGCTGCGCTTGGTGACCATGCCGTAGATGGCAAGGACGATCAGCGAGCCAACGATCGCCAGCAGCCAGGTCTGGATGGAGAAGAACTCCTGCAGTCCACTGCCGAAGATCATGCCACCCAGCCAGCCGCCGAGCAGTGCGCCGACGACGCCCAGGATCAGAGTGATGACCCAGCCGCCACCCTGCCTGCCCGGGAGGATCGCCTTAGCGATCGCACCAGCAATAAGTCCGAGAATCAGAAATGCAATAAATCCCATTTGTTGCTCTCTTCCAAGTAGAGGAGGCCCCCATGTTCCGGGGGCACTTCATCCTTCTGGCTCAATAGTAATCATGCTTACTATCTTTTTGCCAACCCTGTTTGAGGAAAAAAGTGCAGTTCAGGGCGTTTTTAGTGCCCTGTCCTGTCCGAATCATTGCCTACCCCGGGGCCCTCGTCCAGCACCGACAATTCCGCTAGATCCTGCGGGTCCAGGGCGAAATCGAACACGTCCATATTCTCCGCCATGCGCTCCGGTGAAGCCGTCTTTGGAATCGTTACCAATCCGTTTTGTATGTGCCACCGCAGGACCAGTTGACCGGGGGTTTTCCCGTGTTTTTCCGCCAACTGGGCAAGAATGGGTGCGCCCAGCAATCCGGCGCCGGAGCCGCCAAGGGGACTGTACGACTCCGTGACAATTCCATGCCTGGCATGGAATTCCCGTTCCGCTGACCGCGTGATCGCCGGGCTGAGCTGGATCTGGTTCACCGCAGGCACCACGTCGGTTTCCGCCATGAGGTGCTCGAGGTGTGCCGGCTTGAAGTTGGACACCCCGATGGAGCGTACCTTTCCTTCCGCCTGCAGCCGCTCGAAGGTCTGCCACGTGGAGACATACTGGTCCCTTCCGGGCAGCGGCCAGTGGATCAGGAGCAGGTCCACATAATCCAGCCCCAGCCGCTCCAGGGATCCCTCCAGGCCCGCCGCGGCACGGTCATGGCCCTGGAACTCGCCGTCGAGCTTGGTGGTGATGAACAGCTCGCCCCGGTCCACGCCGCTGGCCCGGATGCCGTTGCCCACGCCGCGCTCGTTGCCATACTTCACGGCGGTGTCGATGTGCCGGTACCCGGCTTCAACGGCCTGGACGACGGCGGTTGCCACCTGTTCGTCGTCCAGCGGCCAGGTGCCAAGCCCCAGTTGCGGAATCCGGTTGCCGTCATTGAGCTCGAGGAGCGGTGCACGTGTCATGCCATCAGTCTTCCGGGCCAATGCAGCCCGGTCCACCCCCGATCCACCCCCGGGTTCACCCGGCGTCGCCGGCCAGTTTCCGTTTGAGGATTTTCCCGCTGGGGCCCAGGGGGAGTTCGGAGAGGATCCTGATCACCCGCGGGTACTTGTATGCGGCGAGCTGGTTGGCCGCGAAATCGATCAGCTCGGCTTCGGTCACGGTAGCGCCCGCGTCCAGCACGATGGCGGCAGCGATTTCCTGCCCGTGGACCTCGTCCGGGATGCCGTAGACGGCGGCACTGACCACGGCGGGATGGGTGAGCAGGACTTCCTCCACCTCCCGGGGATAGACGTTGTATCCGTTGCGGATGATCATGTCCTTCTTGCGGTCCACAATGGTGAGGTAGCCGTCGTCGTCCTTGGTTCCGAGGTCCCCCGTGCGGAACCAGCCGTCCACCATGGCTTCCGCGGTGGCTTCCGGCCGGTTCAGGTAGCCCTTCATCAGCAGGTGCCCGCGGATGACGAGTTCGCCGAGCTCGCCGTTGGGCAGCAGTTCAATGCTTTCCACCAGCTCGGGGCGTGCGATTTCGATGTCGACTCCCCAGATGGGAACCCCAATGGTGCCGGGCCGCGGCGGCGTGCCAACGTGGTTGAAGGCGGCCACCGGTGACGTTTCGGTCAGGCCGTAGCCTTCGTGGATCTCCACTCCGAAGGCGTCGCGGAACCGGTCCATGACGGCCAGGGGAAGGGATGCGCCGCCCGAGATGCCGTAACGCAGCGCTGCCGGGCGGTCCGGGATGGTCTTGGCGGCTTCCAAAAGCGCCACGTACATGGTGGGCACGCCAAGGAAGATGTTGACGCCGTGCCTGACCAGCAGTTTCAGGGCGTCCGCACCGTTGAAGCGGGGCATCAGCACAATGGTGGCACCCGCCCGCAGCCCGGTGTTGAGGACCACCGTCTGGCCGAAGGTGTGGAAGAGCGGCAGGCCGCCGAACAGGACGTCACCGGGCCGGAAGTCCATCACGCTGGTCAGCAGGACGCTGGTCTGCTCCACCAGGGCGAAGTGGGTGCCCAGTGCGCCTTTGGGCTTGCCGGTGGTGCCTGAGGTGTACAGGATGGTGGCCGTGTCCGAGGGGCGGCAGGGTTCGTACGTCCGGATTGGCTCCGCGGCGGCCGCCTCCTCCTCCAGCCGTGGCAACCCGCCGTCGTCGGGAGCCATGACCGTCAGCACATCGACCCCGCTGGCTGAAGCGCCGGCGGCGCCCTCCGTGAGCAGGGAAGCGGCGCAGATCAGGAGCCTGGCGCCGCTGTCCTGCAGGACGTACTCGATTTCGCGGCCCTTCAGCAGGGCGTGCACGGGCACCACGATCGCGCCCAGCGAGAGGATGGCGTAGTACACCCGGGCGAAGTCCGGGACGTTGGGGATCAGGACGGCGACGGCGTCTCCCGGGCCGATTCCCCGCGCCCGCAGTGCCCCGGCATAGGCGCGGGTTTGGCTCCACAGGTCGGCGTAGCTGACCTGGTCCTCGCCCACAACGAGGGCGATGCTGTCAGGATTCCTCTTGGCTGATTCAGCCAGGACGGCAGCGACGGAGATGGTGGCGAAGCCGTCAGTGGAGTTGGTGGTGGTCATGGCCTGCTTCCTTGTTGGGATGGGTCACGCTGTGAGGATCAGGGCGTCGCCCTGGCCGCCGCCCCCGCAGAGGGCCACGACGCCGGTGCCTCCGCCGCGGCGTTTCAACGCCAGCGCCTGGTGCAGCACCAGGCGTGCGCCCGAGGCGCCCACGGGGTGGCCCAGTGCGATGGCGCCGCCTTCGGCGTTGACAGTTTCGGTGTCGATGCCGAGATCGTTGGCGGACTGGATGAGGACCGAGGCGAAGGCCTCGTTGATTTCCACCAGGTCCAGCTCCTGCACAGTGAGTCCCTGGTCCTTGAGTGCGCGCTCGATGGCGCGGGCGGGCTGGGAATGCAGGGATCCGTCGGGGCCTGCGGTCTGGCCGTGGGCCCCGATCTCGGCGATCCACTCCAGGCCTGCTGCTTCCGCGGCTGCCTTGCTGGCAATGACCAGCGCCGCTGCACCGTCGGAAAGGGGCGACGACGACCCTGCCGTGATGGTGGCGGTCTCCGCCGTGGAGAACGCCGGGCGGAGCTGCGCCAGGGATTCGGCGGTGGTGTCCGGACGGATGCCTTCGTCGTGTTCGAGGGTCACGGCAGGTCCCTTGCGTTGCGGTATCTCGATCGGTGCGATCTCCTCCGCCATGATCCCGGCGGCGCGGGCGGCTTCGGCACGCTGGTGGGAGCGGGCCGCGACGGCGTCCTGCTCTTCGCGCGTGATGCCGCGTTCGGCGTTGCCGGCATCGGTGGCCTCACCCATGAGCTTCTTGCTCACCGGGTCCTGCAGCCCGTCATGGTTCAGGGAGTCCAGCATGGGGGCATCTCCGATGACGACGCCAGCGCGCAGTCCGGGGACCAGGTGCGGCGCATTGGTCATCGATTCCTGGCCGGCGGCCACAATGAAGTCGGCTTCCCCCGTACGGATCATCCGGGCGGCATCGATCACGGCCGTCAGGCCGGACAGGCAGAGCTTGTTGATGGTGATGGTGGGAACGTCCCAGCCGATTCCGGCGGCCAGGCTGGCCTGGCGGGCGGGGCCCTGGCCGGCTCCGGCCTGGATGACCTGGCCGACAATGACGGCGCCGATCTGCTCCGGTGCCACGCCGGTGCGTTCCAGCGCGGCGCGGATGGCGTGGGCGCCCAGTTCGCTGGCGGAAAAGGGCGTGAGGCCGCCGCGGAACCTGCCGAACGGGGTGCGGGCGCCGCCCAGGATGACGGGGATGTTGGCGTTCTGGTTCAAGAACAGTCCTTTCAGGGAATGACGGGCAGCCAAAGCCGAACGGCAGGGCTTAGGCGAAGGCCGAGGTGCCTGTGATGCCGCGGCCGATAATGAGCGCCTGCATGGTTTCGGTGCCTTCGTAGGTGTGGATGGCTTCGATGTCGGCAAGGTGGCGGGCCACCCTGTTTCCCAGCAGGATGCCGTTGCCACCCAGCAGGTCACGGGCGTTGGAGGCGATGCCGCGTGCGGTCCGGGTGCAGGTGTACTTCACGAGCGATGCCTGCTCGGGCGTGAGGGTTCCGGCTTCATCGAGCCGCGTCATCTGCACCACCATCAGCTGCATGGTGGCCAGTTCGCTCAGCATCCGGGCCAGCCGCTCCTGGACGATCTGGGAGGCGGCCAGCGGCCGGCCGAACTGCTTGCGCTGCTTGGCGTACTGGACGGCCGTTTCGTAGCAGGCGGTGGCATGGCCGACGGCGGACCAGGCCACGCCCAACCGGGTCGCCAGCAGCACCCGGGCCGTGTCCTTGAAGGTGCGTGCCCCCGGCAGGACGTTCTCCTCGGGGACGAAGACGTCCTCCAGGCGGATGTGGGCCTGCCAGATGGCGCGGAGGGCAAGTTTGCCTTCGATTTTGGTGGCGGTGTAGCCGGGGGAGTCCTGCGGAACCAGGTAACCGTGGACCTGGCCGTCGTCGCCCCGGGCCCAGACGATGCTGACGCCGCCCACGGAGCCGTTGCCGATCCACTTCTTCTCGCCGTTGAGCAGGAAGCCGCCAGCCGTCCGGGTCGCGGTCGTCTCCAGGGCCACCGAGTCGGAGCCATGGGTAGGCTCGGTGAGGGCGAACGCCGCGTATTCCGTGCCCCTGGCAATCGCCGGCAGCCAGCATTCCTTCTGCGCCGCGGATCCGCATTCAGCCACGGAGCGCAGGGCCAGGCCGCCCTGGACGGCAATCATCGTGGCCACGGAACCATCGCCCCGGCTGATTTCCATGTTCACCAGGCCGGCGGCCATGTTGCTCATGGGTGCGAAGCCCTCCACGGTGATGCCGTCGCGGAGCAGGTCCAGTTCGCCCAGGCGCTGGAGAAGGTGCAACGGGTACTCGCCGCGTTCCCAGTAGCCGTCAATGACGGGGAGGACCTCATCCTGGACAAAGTCGCGGGCGCGGTCCCGGAAGGCGCGGTCTTCGTCGTTGATCCCGGTGAAAACGGATGCCGGATCGGTGCCGAGGGCATCGGTCAGGCAGTAGTCGGGCTCAACGGTGCCCGCGGGGAAGTTGCCCGGGTGTTCGGTACGGGCCGGCACCGGGCCAAGCGACGTCGTCGTCATGTTTGTGCATCCTCAAAATCGGCGAAGGGGCCATCGTTGTATTGTGGCGTGGCCCACACCGACTAAGGATGCAATGAAACTGAGTTCCACGTCAAGAAACTCCGTTTCACCGGGTGTGTGTTAGGGGAGCGCGTCCAGGACCGCCTTGGCGATGGCGTCCTTGTCCGCGGGGCCGGGAAGGACGGTGACGACGACGGTCGGTGCCGGCTGGGCAGGGACGGCGCCAAGGAGTGCAGGCCTGAACGTCTCGGCCAGGGTCCGCAGTTCGCGGGCCAGGGCTGCCGTCCTCTTCCTGTCCAGGGCGTCGGCGTCCTCTTGCGCCGGCGCGCGCAGCCACTCGCGAAGGAAGGCGTTGTGCACAGCCACCACAGCCGCCGCGAAAGCCACGGCTGCGAATTCCCCCCGGCCCTCACTGGGCAGCGTGCCATTGAGGTAGGTGAGGAATTCACGCTCGTACCGGTGCGACGTCACCAGCTCCCGGTCGCGAAGCGCGGGTACCGCCTGCAGGAGGCCGTAGCGGGCCCGTGACGTTTCGCGGTTCCGCAGGTGGTGGTTGAAGACCAGCAGCGCCGCGTCCGCAACGGCGGCCAAAGGCTCCAGCGTTGATTGGGCCAGCCGCTCCCTCACCTGCTGCAGAATCCGCTCATGGTCGGCGAAGACAACGTCCTCCTTGGACCCGAACCGCCGGAAGAAGGTACTGCGGCTCATTCCCGACGCTTCTGCCAGTTCCTCGACCGACGTTGCGTCGAAACCCTGCCTGGCCAGGAGTCCGATGGCGGCGGAAACGGGCACATCGACGGGTTGTTCGGAAGGGGGCAAGGTCATGCGCCGAAGGTAGCACAGCCGGCCTGCCGGACTTGCCGGCCGCCGCGAGTGGCAGGTGCGTGCGGCAGGCCGCCGCGGGGCAGGACACTGGCCAGGCTCCCGCGTGGTCAGGCCCCCTGCCGCGCCCAGCTGGTCAGCTTGTCGGAGAGCTGCATGTAGGACTCCGTCACCTGCTGCAGTTCGGGGTGGCTGTCGTACCACTCCACGATCTCCCGGGCGCCGTCCGCGAACGGGATGGTGGCCGTGAAGTCCGGCACCAGGGATTTGATCTTGGTGTTGTCGAAGACCACGGAGTGGGACCGGTCGCCCAGAAGGTTGGAGCCCAGTTCCTGGTCGTGGGCGGCGATGGTTTCGGAGGCGACGTGGACAAGTTCCGGTTCCCGGACGCCCGCCGCCCTCGCGAAGAGCCGGTAGATCTGGTTCCAGGGCAGGTACTCATCGGAAGTGATGGTGTAGCTTTCGCCCACCGCCTGCGGCCTGCCGAGCAGTCCGACAAACGCCTTGGCAAAATCCTTGCTGTGCGTCAGCGTCCACAGCGAGGTGCCATCGCCGTGCACCATGACCGGAAGGCCGCTGCGCATACGGTGGATGTCCGTCCAGCCGCCCACCATGGCGATCTTGGTGCGGTCGTATGTGTGCGAGGGCCGGATCACCGTCAGCGGGAAGTCGTCCTCCCGGTAGGCCCGGAACAGCAGCTCCTCGCAGGCGATCTTGTCCCGGGAGTACTGCCAGAAGGGGTTCTTCAGCGGTGTTGATTCGCGGATGGGCAGCCTGGTGGGCGGCTTCTGGTACGCGGAGGCCGAGCTGATGAAGACGTACTGCCCGGTCCGTTCCCGGAACAACTCCATGCTGGCCTGCGCCTGGTCCGGAGTGTAGGCGATGAAGTCTGCTACGGCGTCGAATTCCCTTCCGCCCAGCACCTCCCGGACGGCCGCTGCATCACGGACGTCCGCCTGGAGCACCTCCGCCCCCTCCGGGACGGGCCTGGTGGATTGGCCCCGGTTCAAGATGGTCAGCCGGTGGCCCAGCGCGACGGCGCGTTCTGCCGCCGCCGCGCTGATGACCCCGGTGCCGCCGATGAAGAGGATGTTCCTCGGCGCCACCGTATCCGCGGCCCCGGCGGGGGTTACCACGCGTAGTCTTCCGGCGCCGTGCGGTGGCCGGGGAAGATGTCGTCCAGCCGCTTGAGTGCGTCCCCATCAAGGGTGACATCGAGGGCGCGGATGGCGGCGTCCAGTTGTTCCTGCGTCCGTGGGCCCACGATCGGGGCGGTCACGGCCGGCTGGTGCAGGAGCCAGGCCAGGGCCACGTCGCCGGGCTCGTGGCCCAGTTCGTCGGCGAAGTCCTCATACTGGCGGATCTGGTCTTCGTGCTGCTTCAGCGTCTCCGCGGCGCGGCCCTCGGTACGGCGCACACCCTGGCGCTCCTTCTTGAGAACGCCGCCCAGCAGCCCGCCCTGCAGCGGCGACCAGGGAATCAGTCCCAGCCCGTACTGCCGGGCCGCCGGAATGACCTCCAGTTCCACCTGGCGCATGAACAGGTTGTAGATGGACTGCTCGCTGACGAGGCCGTTGTAGTTCCGGCGGCGCGCCGCTTCCTGGGCCTGGGCGATGTGCCAACCGGCGAAGTTGCTGCTGCCCGAGTAGAGGATCTTCCCCTGCTGCACTGCCACTTCGATGGCCTGCCAGATCTCGTCCCACGGCGTATCGCGGTCGATGTGGTGGAACTGGTACACATCGATGTAGTCCGTCTGGAGTCGCTTCAGGCTTGCATCCAGGGCGCGGCGGATGTTGAGGGCCGAGAGTTTTGACTCGTTGGGCCGGTCCGTCATGGTTCCGTAGAGCTTGGTGGCCAGGACAGTGTGCTCGCGCCGCTGGCCGCCCTTGGCGAACCAGCGTCCGATGATTTCCTCGGTCCAGCCGCGGTGCTCGGCGCCGCCGTAGACGTTGGCGGTATCGAAGAAGTTGATGCCGGACGCGTGGGCGGAGTCCATGATGCTGTGCGCGTCCGCTTCCTCTGTCTGCGGACCGAAGTTCATGGTGCCCAGGCAAAGGCGGGAAACTTTCAGGCCGGAGCGGCCCAAATGGGTGTACTGCACGGAAAGTCCTTTCGGAAGGTGCCTGCGGTGTAGGGCTGGTAGGTGGTCGGCCCGGCCGGAGATTGGCCGGCGGGCAACCTACATCTGGGTGAAGGAGGCGACGGCGGGATCGGACCCGATGCGGGCGCCGGACTCCAGCGCGGTGATGGCGGAGAGTTCGTCGTCGGTCAGGGTGAGGGTGGGCGCCGCAAAGTTCTCCCGGATCCGGTCCGGGTTGGCGGACTTGGGGATGACGATGTTGCCGTTGGCCAGGTGCCACGCGAGCACCACCTGGGCGGTGGTGGCGTCATGGGCCCGGGCAATGGCGGTGACGGCATCGCCGTTGAGGTCGCCGCCCTGCCCCAACGGGCTGTAAGCCTCGACGGCGATGCCCAGGCTCCGGCATTTTGCCGCCAGCTCTGCCTGCTGGTAGCTCGGGTGGAGCTCGATCTGGTTGACCGCCGGCACCGTCTGGGCGGATTCCAGCAGCGTGTCCAGGTGGTCGGAAAGGAAGTTGGAGACGCCGATGGCGCGGATCTCCTTGTTCTCGTACAGCCGCTCCATCTCCTTCCATGCCTGGACGAAGAGGCCCTGCGAAGGAACCGGCCAGTGGATGAGGTAGAGGTCGATGAAGTCCAGGCCCAGCGCCTTGCGGCTGTTCTGGAACGCTTCCTGCGCCCGGCCCTGCTCGCCGTTGCGGAGCTTGGTGGTGACGAAGATTTCCTCACGGGGGATGCCGGTGGCGGCAAGTGCTGCACCGACTCCTGCCTCGTTGCGGTAGGCGGCGGCGGTGTCGATGTGGCGGTAGCCTGCTTCGAGCGCGTCCTCCACGGTCCGCTGGGTGTCCTCCGGCGGGACCTGGAAGACGCCGAAGCCAAGCTGCGGGATGGTGACGCCGTTGTTCAGGGTCAGCTCTGACATGGGTGTGCTCCTTGGAACGGTATGGGGCGTGGAACGGAAGATTGGCGTTGATGGATGCCGGCTGCTCGACGTGACGAGAAAGCGGTTTCCGCTGGCTCACTCCTGAGCCTATGCACTTTTCGCCGCCAAGTCAGCAGGGAAGGCTGTTCCTGTTTTTCCTAGGACCGCCAGTCCTACCTTCGTTGTAGAGGCCCGCAGGTATCGCGGGCAGAATGGTCTGCATGGGTCAAAGCGCCGAGTTCGGAAAATTCCTCAAAGCCATGCGGTCCCGGCTAAGTCCGGAGGTTGCGGGAACGGGTCCCAGCACGGGCGCGCGGAGGGTGCCGGGGCTGCGGCGCGAGGAAGTCGCCCGGCTGGCCGGAGTCAGCACCGACTACTACGTGCGGCTGGAGCAGGGCCGGAACATCCACCCCTCACGGACCGTGCTGGACGCGGTGGCGCGGGCCCTGCGGCTGGACAGCAGCGAACACGCGCACATGCTGGACCTCCTGGAGAACTGTGCAGGTGCGCCCCGCGAGCCCGGCGCCACCACGGCCCAGGGTGTCCGCCCGGCTTTGCGCCAGCTCCTCGATGCCGTGGGGGACGTGCCCGCGATGGTCCTGGGCCGGCGCAGCGACGTGCTGGCCGGCAACAGGATGGCGTTCCTGCTGTTCGCGGATTTCCCGTCGCTGCCGCCGGCGGAACGGAACCTGACCCGCTGGACCATCCTGGACCCTGCTGCCAGGGAACTGTTCAGGGACTGGAAGACAGTGGCGGCAGAAGCGGCGGGCTCCCTGCGGCTGGACGTGGGGCGGCACCCCAATGACCCGCAGGCCAACCACCTCGTAGGCGAACTCGCGGTCCACAGCGAGCACTTCCGGCAGTGGTGGGCCGGACACCGGGTGGCCACCCGTGCCGCAGGCACCGTCCGGCTGCACCATCCCGCGGTGGGGGACCTGGAGCTGAACTTTGAAAACCTCGTCCTGCCGGAGGACCCCGACCAGACGCTGCGGGTGTACTCCGCCAGGCCAGGATCGCCGTCGTCGGATGCGCTGGCGCTCCTCGGCAGCCTTGGTGCGGCGCCCGGGGCAGGCCCGGACCAGGGGAGCGTTGCTGCGGCCGAGCAGGGTGGCAAGGATTGAGCTGGGACTAAGGCGGGCCGGCATCCCGTGCCGTTCTGTACATTCGTCCAGCGTGGGCGGTGCATTCTGGCCATGCGCCCATTGGTACGGGGACAGGCGTTTCCTAGGGTGGGAGTACCAGCTTTCTTTGCCCAGTTTTTATCACCCCAGGATGGTCTCAACGATGAAACGCATCGCCCTGTTGAAGGAACGCCAGGCGTCAGCCGGCACTGCCTCCACCGCCACCGGTTCACACTGCCCGGCTTCGGGCCTGTGGAGCCCTGACCTGGACCCGCACACGGTCCTGTCCTTCTTCGAAGGCCATGTGTTTCCCGCGTTCGACGGCGTGCCCACCGTGTGGCGCCGGCGCAGCCCGGGTACGGCGAACTAACGCACATCCCGTTAAGCACGGAGAGGCCGTGAAGCAAAAGCTTCACGGCCTCTCCGGCGTTTAAAGCCGTTGAGTCAGTGGTCTTCCAGCCGGAAGCCGATCTTGATGGTGACCTGCCAGTCCGCGATCTTGCCGTCCTCCAGGTGGCCGCGGACCTCTTTCACCTCGAACCAGTCGAGGTTCCGCAGGGTCTGCGATGCCTTGGCAATGCCGTTGCGGACGGCGTCGTCCACGCCCTGGGTGGAGGTGCCGACAATTTCAGAAATGCTGTACGTGTGGTTGGACAACTTCGCTCCTCGTGATCATCGATGCTCCCGGTTGCGGGCCGTTCCTGAAGCCTAGTAGGAGTCCGGGAGGGTTGAACAGGGGGCTGCGGCAATTAGGCGCAGCAGTAGAAACCGGCGGGGGAGCGGGCTATTTGGCCTCGAGCACCAGTTGCTTCAGGTCGTCCAGGGTTTGCTGCATGTGGGCGTCCATGGCCTCTCGCGCCCGGCCTGCATCGCCGGATTCCAGGGCCTCGGCGATGTTCTGGTGGTGGCCGATGGCGTGCTCCTGGATGGCCGGGACGGCGGAGGTTTCGGTCCTGCGCTTCTCCAGCACGCGGTGCAGCGGTTCAAAAAGGACTGACACGAAAACATTCCCCGAGGCGTGCAGGATGACGTCGTGAAAGGCGAGGTCCGCCTCCACGAAGGCTGCGACGTCGTTGATGCTGTGGGCCGCCTTCATCGCGGAAATGTAGTTGAAGAGCGCAGTGATGTCCTCCTCCGCGATCCGTCCGGCGGCGAGCTCGCAGGCGCCGGTTTCGAGCATGCGCCGCAGTTCGATCAGCTGGATGGAGGCGTCCGCGTCGTTCTTCCCCTCGGATGCCGCGCGCAGTACGGCTTCCAGTGAGGCCCATCGGCTGAGGGGGTTGACGAACGTTCCCCTGCCGCGTTCCACACTCAGGATGCGCTGGGCCTGCAGCGTCTTCATGGCTTCACGGACCGTCATGCGGCTCACCTCATGGCGGGCGCTCAGTTCATGCTCCCCGGGGACGGTGGAGCCGGGCGGGAACTCGCCTTCGATGATGCGGTCCAGCAACTCGTCGGCCACTACGCCTACCAGTGACTTCCTTGCCATTGTGCCCCCGATTCCTGCTCCCGCGGCACCAGCGCGGCGGATATGTCAGACAAGTGTACTTGCGCGTCCGTATGCCGTGTGCCACACTAACTTCAAATGCAAGATGTCAGACATCTTACAGTTACCTTTACACCAGGATCCGCAAGCCCGGATCGAAACACAACGGAGTGCACTGTGACGCATGAAGCAGACGTTCTGGCCGCCTACCCGGCGGACCTCGAGATCCCGGCCGGGCTGGTTGCCGGCGCGCTGGCCGCTTCCACCGCCGACGTTCCCCGCGTCCTGGTGGTCCTGGACGACGACCCCACCGGCACGCAGTCCGTGGCCGACCTGCCCGTGCTCACCCGGTGGGACGTGCAGGATTTCGCGTGGGCCTTCGCCCAGGGCAAGCCCGCGGTTTACGTCCTCACCAACACCCGCAGCCTGGATCCCGCGGAAGCCGCGGCCCGCAATGAGGAAGTGGTCCGGAATGCCTTGGCCGCCGCAGGCTCAACCGGTGCCGCCGGTAACAGTGCCGGTTCCAGCCTGCGGCTCGGATTCGTGAGCCGCAGCGACTCCACGCTCCGCGGCCATTACCCTTTGGAACCGGACGTCATCGCCGCCACGGTTGCAGAGGTCAGCGGTGAAAAGACCGACGGCGTTGTCCTGGTGCCGGCATTCCCCGACGCCGGCCGCCTCACCATCGGCGGCGTCCACTACATGCGCGGCACCGGTGACGCAAAGGGCACCCTGGTCCCCGTCGCCGAAACCGAGTTCGCCAAGGACGCCACCTTTGGCTTCAGCACCTCCGTCATGGCCGACTACGTCGCCGAAAAGTCACAGGGCCGGTTCCCCGCCGACGCCGTCATCGTCCTGGACCTGAACATCATCCGCGCCGGCGCGGCCGCCCAGGACCCCGCGATCTCCGCCAAGGCCATCGCGGACGCCATCGAACCGGCCACCGACTCCACGCCGATCGTGGCGGACATCGTCACCGAGAACGACTTCCGGGCCCTGGCATTGGGCCTTGAAGAAGCCGAACGCCGCGGCAAGAAGCTCCTCTACCGCGTGGGCCCGCCGTTCGTCCGGGGCCGGATCGGCCAGGAAATCCGCACCGCGCTGACTGCAGAGGAAGCCTACGCGGGCAATACCCCCTCCGAAGCCGGCGGCCTGATCGTGGTGGGCTCGCACGTCGGCCTCACCACCCGGCAGCTCAATGTCCTCACCGCCGAACACCGCTCGGCGCGGATCATCGAGATCGACGTTGAAAAGCTCCTCGGCGACGACGCCACGGCGGCTGGGCACCTGGACCGGACCGTGGATGCCGTCGTCGAGGCCCTCCGCTCGGGTGACGTCATCGTGCATACCAGCCGCCTGCTTATCAAGACCGACGATCCCGCCGAAAGCCTGCGGATCGCACGCACCGTGTCCGCCGCCGTCGTCGCCGTGGTCAACCGGACCCTGAAGACCTTCCCGCCCCGGTTCGTCATCGCCAAGGGCGGCATCACATCCTCGGATGTTGCAGCCCACGGCCTGGAAATCCGCCACGCCATTGTCCGCGGCCCCATGCTCCCGGGCATTGTCAGCCTCTGGGAACCGGTGGACGGCCCCGCCAAGGGCATCCCCTACATCGTCTTCGCCGGCAACGTGGGCGACGACGACTCCCTGGCCCAGGTCACCCGCAAGCTCAGCAACACTTTCTGATCCGTCCCACCGCAAGAATTCAACGGAGAACACCATGACCAGCAACTACACCGTCACCGTCCTGGGCCTTGGCGCCATGGGCCTGCCCATGGCCACCCGCCTGGCCTCGCAGCTCACCGTCCACGGCTTCGACATCGCCGAACCGCGCCTTGAGCTCGCCCGGGAAGCCGGCATCGCCACCTTCAGCACGGCCCGCGAAGCCGCGAAGGGTGCCAACGCAGTCCTCCTGGCCGTCCGCAACGGTGAACAGCTCAACGATGTCCTCTTCGGCGAGAACGGTGTGGCCTCCGTCCTGGAGCCGGGCGCCGTCGTCATCCTCGGCAGCACGGTGGGTACCGACGCCATCCCCGCCACGGTCGCCAAGCTGGCCGAATACGGCGTGGACCTGGTGGACGCGCCCCTCTCCGGCGGACCCAAGCGTGCCGGCGAAGGCGACCTGCTGATCGTCGTTGGCGCTTCCCCCGAAGCCCGCGAAAAGGCAGCGCCCGCCCTGGACCTGCTGGCCTCCACCCTGACCGTGGTGGGCGACAACCCCGGCGACGGCCAGGCGCTGAAGACCGTCAACCAGCTCCTCTGCGGCGTCCACATCGCGGCCGCCGCCGAGGCCCTGGCCCTGGCCGACGCTTTGGGGCTGGACCAGGCCAAGACCCTCGCCGCGCTGGAGGCAGGCGCGGCGGGTTCCTTCATGCTCTCCAACCGCGGCCCCCGCATCCTGGAGGCCTACAACGAGGAAGGTGCCGAGGTCCTGTCCAGGCTGGACATCTTCGTCAAGGACATGGGCATCGTGGGCAAGGCCACCCGTGCCGCCGGCCTGGCAGCCCCCGTGGCCGCCGCCGCCGAACAGCTCTACCTGCTGGGCCAGGCCCAGGGCCTCGCCGCCGCCGATGACTCCGCGGTCATCAAGGTGGTCGCGCCGTCCAAGCGCACCAAATAAGCGTCTTTCCCCCCACCGGTACGACGACGGCGGTCCCCCCTCCGCCGTCGTCGTACCTCCCAGCGTTGCCGGCACTGCCCCGCAGCGTTTCATCCCCGCCGTAAGACCTGCTGCCCGTCTGCGCCCAGACCGGCACGTCAAAGGAGACATTCCGTGAACCACCTGATGAGTCCGCTGATACAGCGGGCGGCCGACGCCCCGGCCATCAAGCCCGCCGTGGAGCTTGGCACCCCCCTGCTCCTCACCATCGCGGCGGTCGGCATCGCCGTGTTGCTGGTCATGATCATCCGCTTCAAGATCCAGGCCTTCGTGGCCCTGCTGACAGTAAGCATCCTGGTGGCCGTGGCGGCAACCATCCCGCTGCAGGACATCTTCACCGTGGTGTCCGGCGGCGTGGGCAGCACCATGGGCAAGGTGGCCATCCTCATCGCGCTCGGCGCCGTGCTGGGCCGCATGATCGAGGTCTCCGGCGGCGTCCAGTCCCTGGCCGACCACTTCACCCGCAAGCTCGGCGCCCGCCGCGTGGCCGTGGCGCTGACCGCCGTCGGCTTCCTGGTGGCCATCCCCGTCTTCTTCGAAGTGGGCATCATCGTGCTGGTGCCCATCGTGTATGCCTTCGCCAAGATCGCCAAGGTCCACCCCGTGAAGTTCGGCCTCCCCATGGCCGGCATCATGCTCGCCATCCACGTGGCAGTTCCCCCGCACCCGGGCATCGTTGCCGGCGCCGGTGTGCTGGGTGCGGACATTGGACTGATCGCCCTGATCTCGCTGCTCATCTGCATCCCGCTGGGCTTCCTGTCCTACTGGGTGGCGTCCATCATGAACCGCAGGGACTACGAGCTGCTGCCCGCCGTGAAGACCCAGGTGGAGGAGTTCGGCTCCGACTCGCTGGTTAAGGTGGGCCACGACGGACCGGGTGCCGCCGCCATCGCGCCTCCCCGGCCCGGCTTGATCATCTTCCTGATCGCCGCCCCGATCGTGCAGATCCTCCTCGGCACCGCCGGTACCCTCATCCTCCCCAAGACTGACCCGCTGTACGGCCTGGCAGCCTTCGTCGGCAACCCCTTCCTGGCCCTGCTGGTGGCCGTGGCGCTGTCCTTCTTCCTCCTGGCTGTCCGCCGCGGCTGGTCCTTCAAGGAAACCGGCGAGATCTTCGAAGGCTCCCTCCCGCCGATCGCCTCCATCCTGATGGTGGTGGCCGCCGGCGGCGTGTTCGGCAACGTGCTGCAGGTCTCCGGCATCGGATCGGCGCTGTCCAAGACCCTGGACACCCTCGGCGTTCCGCTGCTGCTGCTCGGCTTCATCATCTCGCTGGCCCTGCGCGCCGCCCAGGGTTCGGCCACCGTGGCCATCGTGACCACCACCGGCCTGCTGTCCGCAGCAGTCAGCGGCGGCGGCTACAGCCCCGCACAGATTGCCGTGATCGTGATCGCCATCGGCTTCGGCGCCCTGGGCCTGTCCCACGTGACCGACGCCGGCTTCTGGGTGGTGGTCCGCTACTACGGCCTCACCGTATCCGACGGCCTGAAGACCTGGACCGTCCTGACCACCATCCTGGGCGTGGCCGGCTTCCTGCTGACCTTCGTCGCCTGGATCCTGGTGGGAGGCCTGGGCGCCTGATGCAAACCCGTCTGGACCACCTGGTCACCTCCGCCCTGCAGCAGGGTTCCGCCGTGCCGGCGTTCACCTGCTACGACTTCACCACCGCGCTGGCCGTCGTGGGCGCCGCTGAGGAATCCGGCAGGGGCGTGATCCTGCTGGTGGCACCCAAGACCGCCGCCACGGCAAACGGCCTCCGGCTGATCTCGGCGCTGCGCGGCCTGGCCGACGCCGCCACCGTCCCCATCGCGGTGCAGCTTGACCACGCCTCCGACCTCGGCGTCATGGCCGCCGCCGTCGAGGCAGGCGCGGATTCCGTCCTGGCCGACGGTTCCGCCCTCCCCTACGGGGACAACATCGCCCTGGTCCAGGCAGCCCGCGCTCTCCTGGGACCCGACGTAGTCCTCGAGGCCGAACTCGGTGGCCTGGCGGGCGACGAGGACCGCGCGTTCTCCGCCGACCAGCCGGCCGGCCAGTCCGGCGCGGACGTGGCAGGACTGACCGACTCCGCGCAGGTGGAGGACTTCGTGTCCCGCACCGGTGCCCAGCTTCTCGCCGTCGCGGTAGGCAACGTCCACGGCAAGTACAAGGGCGAACCGCGGCTGCGCTGGGACGTGCTGCAGGACATCGCGGCCCGGATCCACATTCCCCTGGTCCTGCACGGCGCCTCCGGAATCCCCGCGGAAGAGCTGGTCAAGGCCGCAGCCATGAACGTCGGCAAGGTCAACTTCAACACCGAGCTGCGGACCGGCGTGCTGGCCACCCTCCAGGACCAGCTGCCCGCCCACCGTGCCGACGGTGAGAACCTGCAGGGCCTGCTGGCGCGGTGGAACACGTCGGCGAAGGATTTTGCCGCCGCCACCCTGGAAACGTTGGCGCGGTAGCGGGAACGGAAATTTCCACGAACGGGAGGCCAGGATCAAGCAGCCGGTCCTGGCCTCCTCCTTTTCACTTCGGGCTGCCTGCCAGGGGTATGAAGGTTTCCACGGGAGGCTAGGATCAAGCAATGATCCCGGCCTCCCTTCTTTTTGCCTTCCTCGCCGCCGCGCTGCACGTCTTCATCTTCACCATGGAGTCGGTTACCTGGACGCGGCCGGCTACGTGGAAGCGCTTCGGGGTTGCCTCCCAATCGGATGCCGAGACCACCAGGCCACTGGCGTTCAACCAGGGCTTCTACAACCTCTTCCTGGCCGTCGGTGCCTTCGTGGGCGTGGGACTGGTGGCCCTCCGCGGTGCGGGCCCGTGGCAGGACGTGGCAGGCTGGACGCTCATCTTCAGCTGCTGCGGCTCCATGCTGCTGGCTGCCGCCGTCCTGGCCCTGACCGGGCGAAGGTACCTGCGCGCCGCCGTAACGCAGGGCACCTTGCCGCTGCTCGCCGTCGTACTGGGACTCCCGGCAGTGCTCCTGTAAGGGCAGAAGGGACGTAAGTCCTTAAAACCGCGGGAGCCCGGGGGCACAATGGTGCTGTGGACGACGCCAGGCCGTTATAGGTCCACCCATGCCGGACATCAGCGCGCGGGGGACAGGAACCGGGGCGGACGCGGCACGCCGCGATCCGGCCATCGACCTTGTCCGCTTCATCTGCCTGGTTCTGGTGGTGGTCGGCCACTCCATGATGGTCAGCCCGGTCCTGCATCCCGACGGGACCGTGACGACGGAGAACACCCTCGCCCTGCAGGACTGGTTCGAACCCATCATCTGGATCTTCATGGTCATGCCGCTGTTCTTCGTCACCGGCGGCATCACCGGCCTGCAGTCCTGGCGGCGGCTCAAGGCGGGCGGCGGGACGGCCGCCCAGTTCATCAGGGCGCGCCTCCTCCGCCTGGTCCGCCCGGCCACGGCCCTGCTGGCAGCGATGGTGGCGGGTCTCTCCGTGGCGGCAGTGCTGGGTGTGGACCCACAGGTGGTCCAGCTCATGGCCACCGGGGCGGGCATGCCGTTGTGGTTCCTCGCCGCCTACCTCGCGGCGCAATTGAACATTCCCGTCCTGGCGGCGCTCCATGCACGCGCTCCCTGGCTGGTCCTTGGCGTGCTCACGGCCCTGGTGGTTGCGGTGGACTGCCTGCGCGGCGCCCTCCCGGACCTCGCCAACGCGAACCTGGTGTTCGTGTGGTGCGCCGTTCAGCAACTGGGGTTCCTGGCCGCGGACGGCTACTTTTCCGGCCTTTCCCGCTCCGGCCTGCTGGGCATCGCTGTGGCCGCCAACCTGCTGCTGGGGCTGTTGACCGGACTGGGCCTGTACCGGGGAAACATGCTGGTCAACCTCAACCCGCCCAACCTGACCCTGGTGATCCTGGGCATTGCCCAGCTGGCGGTGATGGAACTGGGGCGGCCGGTCCTGGCTCCGCTCGCCGGGATCCCGTGGATCGGCCGGCTCCTGGCACTTGCCGGTGCCCGGTCCCTGACCGTGTACCTGTGGCACCTGCCCCTGCTGGGCGCCATGTCCGGGCTGCTGCTCCTGGCGCCGGTTCCCAAGCCGGGCTCCGGCACCGCTGAATGGTGGTGGTCGCGGCCCCTTGTGGTCCTCGCGCTGGTCCTCCTGCTCCTGCCGGTGGCCGCAGCCTTTGGCAGGCTGGAGGAACGGACGACGGCGATGCGCGCCGTCCGCTGCCGGCCCGCCGTGGCGGGGGCCGCCGTCGTGGTGGTCTTCATCCCCGTGGCGGACGCCGCGCTGAACGGGCTGTCGCTGGGACTGCTGGCGGCCGGCACCGCCTGTTTCTCCGTGGCGGTCCTTTTGCTTTCCGGCCGGCCGCAGCGGGCACGCCGGAAGAGGGGGAGAAAGGGCATTGCCAGCGGGGTCAAGTAGTGCCAGTGTCGAACCATGACCGAGAACACCACCTCCGCGGAAGACAGATTCACCGCCAACGTTTCGCTGCGGCGCAATGACGCGGAGCGCCGGTACGAATTACTGGTGGACGGCAAGCTGGCCGTGGAGGCCTTCTTCCATGACCTTCCCGGGCATATCGACTTCACGCACACGGAAACCGGCCAGGATTTCGAGGGCCAGGGGCTGGGCAAAGTCCTTGCGCACTTTGCCCTGGATGACGTGGTGGCCACGGGCAAGCGGATCATCCCGCACTGCCCGTTCATCTCCAGCTACCTGCGCAAGCACGAAGGGTACGGCCAGTTCGTCGACTGGCCGCAGAACTGACTGCCCGATCCCGGCCGGGACCGGGCAAGGCGTCAGCTGGCCCGGGGGTTCAGCTGGCCAGGGCCTGGTCGGTTACGGGCACGGCCGTGCCGGGATCGTCAATCGTGAAGCCGCAGGCGCAGCGGTAGGTGACCACGCTCTCCGGAACGGATCCGGGCCGGAGGGCAACGACGGAGTTCCCGTCAACGTACACAGGCTGCCGGACCGGCAGTTCGCCATGGTCGACGCGCTGCATCGGTGTGCGGCAATGCATGCGTGTGTTCAGGGTCAAGAGCAACCCTGCGTCCACGGGTACGGTGGCGGTCAAGAGCTTCCCAGCTTCCCCGGTGCGCTCCCCAAACGCCGTCAGCTGGTCTTCCGTTGCGGTGGTCATTATGTTCTTCCTTGGGCTTCTTTCACGGAGCCGCCAACGCTGGCAACCCCGCCGCGAACTGCTTGCGGAGGTTCATCTGCCCCATAAGCAAAGCATGCTTACTATATGCCGCACAAGTCGGAGCCTGCCTGGGGTGCGGGCGGGGAGGTTGCCATAGGGCATCCTCCCGGGTCAGCCGCGGCGGCGTTGCCAGCGCCAGGCGTGCCACAGCAGCAGGATCACCACGGTGCTAAGGCCGATAAGCATCAGGTGCGGCGCGAAGGTAAACAGCACGAAGTCGAAGGACAGGCCGTTGCTGATGGGCCCTGTGGCGACCGGACCCCGAAGAAGCGTCCACATGGCAATGGCAATCATCCCCGCCGCCAACAGCCACAACGCCACGATGAACGGGTTTGGTGCCAGCCAAGGCCTTGCCGCCTCCTCCTGGCCTTCCAGTTCGGGCGGGACGGGATTCCCCTCCCGGTCCACTTCGCGGAACCCGACGATGCCGGATGGTTGCTGGTCCATGCTTCCCCCTTTTGTGCCGCCAGGCTGGCCCGCCCGCGACGCCACCAGCCTAGCCTTTGCATTCCGAGTTGAATAATTACGGCACAAAAGTTTGATTAAAAGGGTCACCTAAGTAAGGCTGTCCTTACTGAACGATCCAAGTGAAGGAAAAACTGTGCCGCTGATGACCCGCCACGACCACACCAGCCACCTGCCGCAGCAACCCGGGGGTGGCGCCCAACCCGGGAGGCAACGGCCCGAAGGCCACGCCGCCAAGGACTTCAGTGACGGCATCGAATTGGCGCTGGCCGCTGGAAACCACCTGCTCAACACCCGCAACTCGGCCAAGTACGTGGCGCAGGTGCTGCAGGGGGTCACCGCCGTGGCCACCAGGCTCGAGCGGACCACCGGGCCGTTCACCGGCGTCGAACCGGCAGCGATGCAGTCCCGGGTTGCCGCCGTGGACCTGGACAGCCCGCTGCCGGATACGGCGGCGGCGCTGCAGGAACTTGAGGAGGTGTACCTGCGCGACGCCGTCTATTTCCATCACCCCAGGTACGCCGCCCACCTCAACTGCCCCGTGGTCATCCCCGCACTGGTGGGCGAGGCCATCCTGTCGGCGGTGAACTCATCGCTGGACACCTGGGACCAGAGCGCGGGCGCCACCATGATCGAGCGGCGCCTCATCGACTGGGCGGCAGGGCGGCTCCATTTGGGTGGCAATGCCGACGGTATCTTCACCTCCGGCGGCAGCCAATCCAACCTGCAGGCACTGCTCATCGCGCGCAACCACGCCGTGGCGGGACTTCGCCAGGATCCCGCCCACGCCGGACTCCGCCTCCCGGCACTGCTGGACAGCCTGCGGATCTTCACCTCCGCGGACAGCCATTTCAGCATCAGGAAGTCGGCCTCCCTGCTGGGTCTCGGCCTCGACGCAGTCATCAGCATCCCCTGCACCGCTGACCACCGGATGGACCCCGGAGCCCTCGCCGAAGCGATGGCGGAAGCCCGGGACTCAGGCCTGACCGCCATGGCCGTCGTGGCCACCGCCGGAACGACGGACTTCGGCGCCGTGGACCCGCTCGAAGACCTCGCCGCCCTCGCCCAGGCCTACGGCGCCTGGTTGCACATCGATGCCGCGTACGGTGGCGGGCTGATGGTTTCCGGCCGGTACCGGCACCTGCTGGACGGTACCGGCCTGGCCGACTCGGTCACCGTGGACTTCCACAAGACCTTCTTCCAGCCGGTCAGCTCCAGCGCCCTCCTGGTCCGCGAGTCCGCAATGCTGCGGCATGTCACCTACTACGCCGATTACCTCAACCCGGAAAGCGCCGCCCTGGCCGAGATCCCCAACCAGGTGGACAAGAGCATCCAGACCACCCGCCGGTTCGACGCCCTCAAGCTCTGGCTTACCCTGCGGATCATGGGTGCAGACGCCATTGGTGCCCTGTTCGACGAGGCCATCGACCTCGCGGCGCGGGTGGGCTCCCTGCTCGAGGCCGATGACGACTTCGAGCTCGCGGTACAGCCGCACCTCAGCACCCTGGTGTTCCGGTACCGGCCTCGGCTGGAAGACGGGAAACGGCTTTCTGAGGACAGCGCAGACGCCTTGAACCCCGCCATCCGGGCGGCCGTCTTCGCCTCCGGCAAGGCGGTGGTGGCCGGGACCACGGTGGGCGGCCGGCACTACCTGAAGTTCACCCTGCTCAACGCCGAGGCAACGCTTGAGGACATTGCCGGCATCGTCGGCCTCGTCCGCAGCACCGGGGCCGGACTCCTGACGGGCGCCGCAGCATGAGCACCCCGGACAACCGCACGATCTACGACTTTGCCGCGGTCGGCGTCGGGCCCTTCAACCTGGGGCTCGCCGCCCTTAGCGAGCCTGTGGAGGGTGTGGAGGGCATCTTTCTGGAGCAGCGCGGATCCTTTGACTGGCACCCGGGGATGATGCTGGAGCCTGCGCACCTCCAGGTGCCCTTCATGGCCGACCTCGTGACCATGGCGGACCCCACCTCGCCCTATTCGTTCCTGAACTTCCTCAAGCAGACCGGACGGCTCTACCGCTTCTACATCCGGGAGAACTTCTACCCCCTGCGCGCGGAGTACAACCAGTACTGCCAGTGGGTGGCCGGCCAGCTGCCGTCCGTACGGTTCGGCACCACGGTGCTGGATGTGCGGTACGACGACGGCGTGTACGGGCTCAGCGTGGACGGTCCGGCCGGGCAGGAGGTACTCCGGGCCCGGCGGCTGGTGCTGGGAACCGGCACCTCGCCCAACATCCCGGCTGCGGGGGCGGACATCACCGCCGCCGCGGCGGCGGGACACGGGGGAGTGGCCTTCCACAACGCCGACTACTTGGCCCGGAAGGCCGAGCTCCAACGGCAACGCAGCATCACCATCGTGGGCAGCGGTCAGAGTGCCGCCGAGATCTATTACGAACTCCTGCAGGAAGCCGACGTCCACGGCTACCGGCTGGACTGGGTGACCCGTTCCGGCCGGTTCTTCCCGCTGGAGTACACCAAGCTGACCCTGGAGATGACCTCACCCGAGTACGTGGACTACTTCCATGCGCTGCCGCAGGACAGGCGGGACCACCTCAACACGACGCAGAAGAACCTCTACAAGGGGATCAATTCGGACCTGATCGATGCGATTTACGACCTGCTTTACGCCAGGAGCCTCTCCGGCATGGTCAACAGCAGGCTGCTCACCCACTCCACCCTGACCGCCGCGCGCTGGGACCCGGCCGCGGGCACCCACACGCTGCAGCTCCACCACGACGAACAGGGCAGCTCCTACACGTTGGACAGCGACGCCGTGGTCTTCGCCACCGGCTACGGCTACCGGGAGCCGGCGTTCCTGGCCGGCGTGCAGGACCGGATCGCCCGCGACGGCGCCGGAAGGTTCGCGGTGGACCGGAACTACAGCACCGGTGTGGTTCCCGGCGAGATCTTCGTCCAGAACGCCGAACTGCACACCCACGGGTTCGCCACCCCGGACCTGGGGATGGGCGCCTACCGCAACTCCTGCATCCTGCGGGACATCACCGGCCGCGAGGTGTACCCCGTGGAGCGGAGCATCGCCTTCCAGGAGTTCGGCGCCCCCGCCAGTGTTCTCCCGGCGGCTGACCTTGTTTCCCGGGAGGTGCACGCATGAGGTTCACGTTCCGCTGCCTGGACGCGCAGGCAGACGCCCTGCTGCTGCACGGCTGGGTGACCCGGCCGTACGCATCGTTCTGGGGGATGCTGTCCGCCAGCGTGGCTGACGTGGCGGAGGAGTACGCCGGAATCCAGTCAAGCGGACACCACCACGCACTCCTGGGGCTCGACGGCGGTGTGCCCGCCTTCCTGGTGGAGGAGTACCTTCCGTCCCTATCGCCCCTGGCGGCCACCTACGCCGTCCGGCCCGGTGACGTGGGGATGCACCTGCTGGTGGCTCCGCCGTCGTCCGGGCCGGAACACGGCTATACCACCGCCGTCATGGACGCCGTCCTGGCCCGGCTGTTCTCCCGGCCGGAGGTGGAGCGCGTGGTGGTGGAACCGGATGTCCGCAACACCAGGATCCATGCGCTGAACGAACGGCTTGGCTTCCAGCCTGCCGGGATGGTGGCCCTGCCGGACAAGGAGGCCCTCCTGAGTTTCTGCACCCGCTCCGGCTACCTGGCCGCCCGGTCACTCCTCCCGCCCGCGCGCCCACGCCCAGCAACCCCCATCAGCATCCCCGAAGGAGCACTGTGACCGTCCACCTCGAAGCCCGTCCCACCCCTGGAACAGCTGCCGCAGCCACTGCCACGCGTGCCGCCGTAGCCCACCTGGCGCCCGCCCGCTGGGACGCCGCCAACCGGCACCTGCTCCGCAAGGCGCTCGCCGAGTTCTCCCACGAGCGGATCCTCGCCCCGGAACAAGTGTCCGTCGCGGCTGGTGCCGGCACCTACCGCCTCGCCAGCGGTGACGGCTCGCACGAATACCGGTTCACGGCCCGGATCCTCGAACTCGACCACTGGTCCATCGATGCCGCGTCCATCCGGCACCTCCATAACGGCGCGGAAGCGCCCCTGGACGTCCTGGAATTCATCACCGTTTTCCACGGAACACTGGGCATCACCCCGCAGATGCTCCCGGTCTACCTTGAGGAAATCAGCAGCACACTGGCCAGCCACGCCTACAAACAGGGGTCCGGCCAGCCGTCCGCAGCCGAACTCGCGGCCGGCGTCACCGGCGGCCGGGACACTGCCGCCGACTTCCAGGCCATCGAGCGGAGCATGACCGAGGGGCATCCCTGTTTCGTGGCGAACAACGGGCGCCTGGGTTTCGGCATCAGCGACTACCACGCCTTCGCGCCGGAAACAGGCGCCCCGGTGCTGCTGGAATGGATCGCCGTGCAGCGCTCCCATGCCGTGTTCACTGCGACTGCAGGGCTGGATTACCGGACGCACCTGGACGCCGAGCTGGGCGCTCTTGCCGGAGACTTCGCCAATGAACTGCGGCTGCTGGGCCTGGACCCGGACCAGTACTTCTTCATGCCTGTCCATCCGTGGCAGTGGGAGAACAAACTGACCGTGACCTTCGCGGCCGAGATCGCCCGGCAGCGAATCGTGCACCTGGGCACCGGAACCGACATCTACCAGGCGCAGCAGTCGATCCGCACGTTCTTCAACACCAGCCACCCGTCCCGGAGCTACGTCAAGACCGCCATGTCCGTGCTGAACATGGGCTTCATGCGGGGCCTGTCGCCGCAATACATGAGGGCCACGCCGGCCATCAACGACTGGCTGCGGGGCCTCATCGAAGCCGACGAGGCGCTCACTCAGCGGGGCTTCACCATGATCGGCGAGGTGGCAGCGATCGGGTACCACAACGGCTATTACGAGGCCGGCTCCGCCAGCGGGTCGCCCTACCGGAAGATGCTGTCCGCGCTGTGGCGGGAAAGCCCGCTGCCGCTGCTGCAGGACGGCCGGCAGCTGGCCACCATGGCCTCGCTGCTGCACGTGGACGCCACGGGAAAGCCCATGGCGTCGGCCCTCATCAAGCGCTCCGGACTGGCCCCCGGGGCATGGCTCCGCCGCTACTTCGAGGCCTACCTGGTGCCGCTGGTGCACTGCCTTGTCCGGTACGGGCTGGCGTTCATGCCGCACGGTGAGAACGTGATCCTGGTGCTGGAGGACGGCGTGCCCGCCAGCGCCATCATGAAGGACATCGCCGAGGAGATCGTGGTGATGGGTGACCGGCTGGACCTTCCGGACGAGGTGGCCCGCATCAAGGCCGACATCCCGGACGGCGAACAGGTGCTGGCCATCTTCACGGACGTCTTCGACTGCATCTTCCGTTTCCTTAGCGCCCTGCTGGATGAGGACGGCGTCCTTCCCCAGGAGGAGTTCTGGCGGACGGCGGCCGCGGCCGTCCGGGACTACCAGGCGCAGCATCCCCAGCTTGCCGCCGAGTACGCCAAGTATGACCTTTTCGCCCCGGATTTCGCGTTGTCCTGCCTGAACCGGCTGCAGCTCCGCAACAACCAGCACATGCTGGACCTGGCGGACCCCTCGGGCGGACTGCAGATGGCCGGGCGGCTGGCCAATCCGCTGGCCCGGTTCGCGGACGGTGTGCCCTCCCGTGACTAGGCTGGCACCATGACGCCAACAACCTCCAGAACCACCGCATTGGTCACCGGTGCCAGCGCCGGACTGGGCCACGAATTCGCCAGGCAGCTCGCCGCCCAGGGGCATGACGTGGTCCTGGTGGCGCGCAACGCGGCCAGGCTGGCCGAAACAGCGGAGGACCTGCGCCGGCGCTACGGAATCACGGCTGAGGTGCTTCCCGCCGACCTGACGGACGAGGATGACGTTGCCGCCGTCGTCGAACGCCTTGAAGACAGCGCCCGGCCGGTGGGGATCCTGGTCAACAACGCTGGGATCGGCCTGCTGCACAACTTCGACGAAAACCAGGCGTCGGACGAGAAGAAGCACCTGCGGCTGCACGCTGAAACGTCGATGGTGCTCACCCACGCGGCGCTGAAGGGCATGCTGGAGCGCGGCGGGGGCAGGATCATCAATGTGGCCAGCGTGGCCGCATTCCTGCCCCGCGGCACCTATTCGGCGGCCAAGGCCTGGCTGGTGAGTTTCAGCCGCTGGGCGAACCTGGCCTACCGTAACCGTGGCATCAAGGTCACGGCCGTCTGCCCGGGCTTCACGCATACCGAGTTCCACGACCGGATGGGGATGGACAAGTCGGTGGCCCCGTCCTGGACCTGGCTGCGGGCGGACCGGGTGGTCCGTGAGGGCCTGGCGGACAACGAGCGCGGCAAGGCGGTGTCCATCCCGTCCAAGCGGTACAAGGCGGTGGTGGCGCTGGCCAAGGTGGCGCCGACGCGGCTAATGGCCGGGCCGGCGCGGAAACCGAAATAGGGCCTGGCGCGCGGCCGGCAGTCCCGTGAAGGCTGTCCGGCGGCGTGAACCGGGACGGCGGACAGCCACTACCACCAGGATGCCCAGCAGCGCACCCACGAGGGTTTCCACCGCCCGCTCGAGGATCAGGACGCGCGGTTCGGCCGGCGAGGCGAGCTGCGTCATGAGCAGGATCACGGGGGTGAACCAGACCATCGCCAGACCATAGTGCCTGGTCATGAACAGCTCGGTGGCGAACTGGAAGAGGACCACCAGCAGGGCCAGTACCTGCGCGTGGTGCAGGGGTTCCTGGAAAGCGGGGTAGAGCGCAGCCAGGGTCCAGGGCCCGGGGAGGAGCACGACGGCGGTCACCGCCAGGCCCAGGAACGTCCCCACGATGCGGTGGACACCCCGCCGGACGCTGCTGGGCAGGTCTGCTCCGGCGAGTGGCACTGCAGCCGCCGCCATGGCCCAGTGCGGGTGGCCGCTGCCGCTGGCCACACCCACGCTTCCGGCAGCAGCGACGGCCAGGACGTACCGGGCGGCGTGCAGCGTGAGTTCCCGGGTCCCCGCCGCGGAACGGGGCGGCAGGGTCCGGGTTGCTCCCGGTTCCCACGCCCTCCGGCGCATCCAGCCGCTGAACCCTATGGCCATGGAAAACAGGGCGGAACCGGCGGCGATGAGCATGGCCGCGTACCAGGGGACCTGGGCGGGAACAGAGGCACACGCGCCGAGGGCGAGGATGCCGAAGAAGGGGCCGTTGGGTTTCAGCCGTACCCGGTCCGAGTACACGGAACCCACACCCGCCAGGGTGGCTTCCACTGCCACCAGCCACCAGGAGTGGATGTGGTTAACGGACAGCGCCACCCCCACGGCGACCCCCGTCAGCAGCACCAGGGCGGCCTGGGCCTGGTGGCGGAGCCGCAGTTGGTGTGGTTCGGAGCGGCCGTACATGCCGGTGAGGGCGCCGAAGACGGCGTAGATGATGAGGTCGGTGCGGCCGGCGGCCAGCAGGAGCAGGGAGGGGACGGCGACGCTCAGCGCCACGCGCAGCGCGGCCAGGTGGTCGTTGTTGGCCGGTTCCAGCCGGTGGAGCGCGCGGACCTGCTCCCTGACGCGCTTCATGTACCAGCCTGTCCTGTTGTGGTTCTCCTGCCGCGGCCCACGGCTTCTGGGAAAGTATCACCGGCTCCGCGGCAGAGTCACATGCCGCAGTCATACGAGGTCATTCGCCGGCACCGCAAAAGGCCCGTTCTGTGTGCTTCCCCCAAGGAAGCACACAGAACGGGCCTGCGAGCGTGGGCTACAAGAGTGCCCGGGCGGCCGGAGCTATGCCCCCGCCGGAACTCCGCGGTGGGCCTGGGGATCCGTGCCGTCAAGGGTCTCGAACGGCAGTTCGTCCAGGTTGATCAGCGGGTTCTCGTCCTGGGTGGCCACCAGTTCCTTTGCCTCAGCTGGGCTGTCTACGCTGGGCATGGAGCCGGGAAGCGGGCGGTTGGCCGATTCCTTCAGGAAGTAGATGGCCACAGCGCCTACCAGGGACGTTGCCATCAGGTAATAGGCAGGCATCATGTCGTTGCCGGTGGCACTGATCAGCGCAGCCACGATGAACGGGGTGGTGCCGCCGAAGATGGCCACGGCGAAGTTGTAGGCAATGCCCATGGCGCCGTAGCGGCTGGACGTGGGGAACTGGGCCGGCAGCGCCGAGGCCAGGTTGGCCACGTAGAAGGTGACAGGGAAGGCAACCAGCGCCAGCCCGGCCAGGGTGGACCAGACCTGTCCGATGCCGATCAGCATGAAGGCCGGGATGGCCAGCACGATGGTGCTGATGGCGCCGATCCACAGGACGGGACGGCGGCCGATGCGGTCCGAGAGCTTGCCGGTAAGGGGAATGCACAACGACATCACCACGAGGACCGGAATGGTCAGCAGCGTGCCATGCACCTCGTCATAGCCCTTGGACTCGGTGAGGTAGGTGGGCATGTACGACGTCAGGGCGTAACCGGCCGTGTTGGCAGCAGCCACTACAACCATGGCCACGATGATCGGACGCCAGTAGGCCTTGACGATTCCAAGGGGTCCCTTGGCCGTGGCAACGTCTCCCGCGGAGGCGTTCTTGGCGTTCTCTTCCTGCGCGTCAAGGGTGGCCTGGAACTGCGGCGATTCCTCGATCTTGCTCCGGAAGTACACGGCGATCAGGCCCAGCGGGCCGGCAACGAGGAACGGGATACGCCATCCCCAGTCCTCCATGGTGTCCTGGCCAAGGGTCAGCTGCAGGACGGACACCAGGGCGGCACCGATGGCGAAGCCCAGGTAGCTGCCCAGGTCCAGGAAGCTGGCGAAGAAGCCGCGGCGCTTGTCAGCGGCGTATTCGCTGACGAAGGTGGTGGCACCGGCGTACTCACCGCCGGTGGAGAAGCCCTGGATGACCTTGAGGAGCACCAGGAGCGCTGCAGCCCAGAGCCCGATTTGGGCGTAGCCGGGCAGGAGGCCGACGGCGAAGGTGCTGGCGGCCATGATCATCAGCGTGGCGGCCAGGATCTTCTGGCGTCCCATCTTGTCGCCCAGCCAGCCGAAGATCACGCCGCCCAGGGGACGGGCGATGAAGGTGGCGGCGAACGTTCCCAGCAGGAACAGCGTCTGCGTGGTGGGATCTGATTCGGGGAGGAACACCGGGCCCATGGTGGTGATGAGGTAGCCGAAGACGCCTACGTCGTACCATTCCATGGTGTTGCCCACGATGGTTCCGCCCAGTGCTTTTTTGAGCATGGGCTGGTCAACCACGTTGACATCGGATTCCTTGAGCCGGCGGCGTGGCAGCAGCCGTGGCTTCTTGGCAGCCGCGGGGGCTGCAGGGTCGGTTCCGCGGGCGTTCCTGGCGCCTGCTGAAGAGTCGGTCATGCTTCGGTCTGTGGGCATTTGGGCAACTCCTGTGGAGGTCATTTGCTTGCGACTTGTAGCTGCCCCGCTCTGGGCAGGCCTTCAATTTTACGGGATTTCGCTGGCGCCCGGGCGGTTTCAGGCGTAGCATGCCGCCTTTTGGGGCCCATATGGGGCTGGTCCGAAAATTTTTTGCCCCGCCTTTTCCCGCGCTATCACTGGGAAGCAGGCTGATGAACGGCGCCGTTACCAAAAATTTTAAAGTGCCCCGTTTCAAGCCCCCTTTCCCGGGGAAACCGGCCGTAAAAGTGACCGCGGCCACGGGCGATGGAGGGGGTTCCCAGCGGGCACGGACCTGCCTATGGTAGAGCGATGGACACACTTCTTTCCGGGCAGTAGTCCGCGCTCGCCCGGGCGCTTTCGTTGGCATTTCGTTTCAGGGAAGAACCGAAGGGAAGAAGGGAAGAATCAATGGGTGAACAGTCCAACCAGTTCCACCTCAGGCCCGAGGTGGGCGACCACCTTGCGGCCGCCATGGACGCGCCGGTAGCGCCGGGTCCGGCAGCCACCGGAGCCATGCCACTGGCACAGCAAAGCGGGTGGCCGGACGGCACCGGCAAGCGCCGGCACCCCAGGGACAGCGCGGCAGGCCACGGCAGGATGGGGCATGAGGCCGCTGTGACGGCGGTCCACCGCACCGGCCGGCCCCAGATGCCGCACTCCTCGTAGCCACCACGGAGGTGCGGGCGGCTCGACGGCGGCCCGCACCTTCGCTCTCGACGCCGACCTTCGCTGCCGACGCGCAGATGACCTGGCGCCCGCCACATTCGGGCCGCGCCAGGTATTCCGCGCGTCATCGGTTGGTGTGGGCGTCGAAAAGGGCGGTCAGCCCTCGCGGACCACGTCCGACGGGTCCTTATCCACCCGCCAGCCCCGCCACCTCGGATGCCGCAGCCGTCCCGGCCCGGTCCATTCGCTGTAGGTCACCTCGCCCACAAGCTCCGGCGCCACCCAATGGGCGTCGGCGGCGTCCGGCCGCGGAACCTCATGGAAGGGCGAGGTCTTCCGGCCGAGCCTCTCCACCGTTTGCCGCAGTTCGGCGAGCTCACGGGTGCTGAAACCGGAACCAACGCGCCCCACATACTGCAGCTTGTCGCCGTCGGGAATTCCCACCAGCAGCGACCCCACGGTCTCCTGGCGGCCGCCCTTGCCCGGACGCCAGCCGCCGACCACCACTTCCTGCGTCTGCTCCGTCTTGAGCTTGATCCACGTGCGGGTCCGCTGGCCACTGACGTAGCGGCTGTCCGTCCGCTTGGCCATCACCCCCTCAAGGCCCAGTTCCTGTGCGCTTGCCAGGAGGAGGTCCACGGGCTCGTCCAGCACCATGGACAGGTCCACGGGGCAGTCGGAGGGGCTGAAGAACTGTTCGAGCCGGTGGCGCCGCTGGCTGAGCGGCAGGCGCCGGAGGTCCGTTCCGTCGTCGAACAGGAGGTCGAAGAGCATCAGCTGCAGCGGGATGGCGGTGCGGGCTTTGGCGACGTCGGCGGCGCGGGTCAGTTTCATCCGGCCCTGCAGGAGGCCGAAGTCGGGCTTCCCGCCGGGTCCGACGGCGATAATCTCACCGTCCGCCACGAAGGGCTGTGGGGGCCAGCAGGCCCGGTCGGTGAACTCAGGGTAGGTCCTGGTCACGTCGTTGCCGTTGCGGCTGAAAATCCGCACGCCCTCCCGGTCGGCCAGCACGAGGGCACGGACGCCGTCCCATTTGAGCTCGTACTGCCATCTGCTGCCCTGCAGGTCCGCCGGGGTGCCGGAGGTGGCCATCATGGGCCGGTACTCCAGCGGGTCCGCGGAGGTGCCGGGCGCTGGCCCGGCACTCCCGGCTTGTTTGGCGACCGGCCCGGTGTCCCCTTCGCCGTCGACCTGTGACGCCGCCTTCGACGACGCGGACGACGGCGCCGCGTGCCGCCGTCGTCCGCCCTGCTGCTCCTGGTCCATCAGGTGGATCAGCCACTGGTTTTCGGCGTCCTTGCCGCTGCCGCGCCCGGTGTGGATCAGCGCGACCTTCCTGGTGCCGCCCAGGCCGCCGCCCTCGGACCCGGCCAGCGTGACGATGACTTCCCTGCCATTGATCCATTTGTGCAGCTCATAGGTGCCGGTATCCCAGATGGTCATCTCGCCGGCCCCGTACTGGCCCTTGGGTATGGTGCCGTGGAACGTGAGGTAGTCCATGGGGTGGTCCTCGGTCTGGACTGCCAGGTGGTTCTTCCCGCCCGACTCCGGAACCCCCTTGGGCAGGGCCCAGGACACCAGGACCCCTTCGTGTTCCAGCCGGAGGTCCCAGTGCAGCCGGCTGGCGTGGTGCTCCTGGATGACAAAGCTGTTGCCGCCGGCGGGTATGCCCGCAAACGGTTCGGGTGTCTCCTTGGGGTCGCGCATGGAGCGGTACTTGCCCAGGCGGGGATCGCCGTCGGGTGTTTCGTCCTGGGCCGCGGTGTTGCCGGCGGCACCGGAGGCAGCACTGACGACGACGGCGAACGGGTCCTTGCCGTCCCGCACCCGCCGCAGTACCTCCTGGAAATCCAGGTGCTTCAATGTGGGTGATTCAATTTCCCGCCAGGTCCGCGGCGCGGCAACCGTGGGTGTGGGCCGGCCGCGGAGCGAATACGGCACCACCGTGGTTTTCGCCGCATTGTTCTGGCTCCAGTCCACCAGCACCTTGTTCCTGCGGAGCGCCTTCTTCATGTCGCTGACGGCAAGGTCCGGGTGGTCGGCTTCCAGTGCGCGGGCCAGTTCCCGGGCGAAAGCGGAGATCTGTTCGGAGGTCTGGGTCCCGTCCAGGGCTGCGTAGAGGTGGATTCCCTTGCTCCCGCTGGTAACCGGGACCGGGTCCAGGCCCACGTCCTGCAGGATGTCACGTGCCAGCAGGGCCACTTCGCGGCATTCGGGCAGCCCGGCGCCCTCGCCCGGGTCCAGGTCCAGCACCAGCCGGTCGGGGTTCAACGGGTTGCCGTGGGCGTCCACGCGCCACTGGGGTACATGGATTTCCAGTGAGTTGATCTGGCCGAACCAGGTCAGCGTGGCGGCGTCATTGACCAGAGGGTAGTGGATGGTGCGGTCCTTGTGCGTGACGGCTGCCCGGGGCAGCCAGCCGGGGGCCGAGTCCTCCAGATCCTTCTGGAAGAACACCTCGCCGGGCTTGTCCGCAGTCCCCACACCGTTGACCCACCGCTTCCGCGTGGCCGGACGGTTGGCCGCCGCCGGGATCAGCACATGGGCCACCGCGGCGTAGTAGGCCAGCACGTCCGCCTTGGTGGTGCCGGTCTCCGGATAGATGATTTTGTCCAGGTTTGTCAGCGTCAGTTCCCGTCCCGCAACCCGGACACGTTCCCTACTCGCTGCCACGGGTCTTCACCTCCGGCCCGCACTGATGTTGACTGTAGGAATGAGAGCCATCTGGAAAGGTGCCATCGCGTTCGGGCTGGTCAACGTGCCCGTGAAGGTCTACAGCGCCACTGAGGATCATGACATCAGTCTGCACCAGGTTCACAATGCCGACGGCGGCCGGATCCGCTACCAGCGCCGGTGCGAGGTGTGCGGCGAGGTGGTGGACTACTCCGATATCGAGAAGGCCTTCGAAGAGGACGGCCGGACGGTGGTCCTGTCCAAGGATGAGCTCAAGTCCATCCCCGCGGAGAACAGCCATGAAATCGAAGTGGTGCAGTTCGTTCCGTCCGAGCAGCTTGAACCCATGATGTTCGAGAAGAGCTACTACCTGGAGCCCGATTCCAAGTCGCCCAAGGCGTACGTGCTCCTCCGGCGCGCGCTGGAGGATACGGACCGGGTGGCCATCGTCCAGTTCGCACTCCGGGAGAAGACCCGGCTGGGGGCCCTGCGGATCAAGGACGACGTCCTGGTACTTCAGTCCCTGCTGTGGCCTGATGAGGTGCGGGAGGCCAACTTCCCGTCCCTCGACGCCGACATCAGGATTTCCTCACAGGAGCGCGACATGTCCGCGGCGCTGGTGGAATCCATGGCGGCGGACTTCGACCCCGCTTCCTTCACGGACGAGTACCAGGTGCAGCTCCGCCAGCTGATCGACGCCAAGCTTGAACAGGGCGAATCGCTGGACACGGAGGAGACCTTCGGCGTGGAAGCGGGCGAGGGCGGCAAGGGCGAGGTCATCGACCTGATGGAGGCCCTCAAGCGAAGCCTGGACCGGAAGCGCGGCGGCGGGGACGCAGCCGCCGCCGGTGGAACAGGCGACGACGAAGCGGACGCCGGGGGCGCGGAGGACGGGGAGGCAAAACCTGCCCGTAAGGCTGCCGGGAGCAGGGCGGCGGCTTCAAAGACGTCCGACTCCAGGACGACTGCCTCCAAGACGACGGCTGCGAAGACTTCAGCTTCCAGGACGGCTGCAAAGACCGGAACGGACGATGCAAAGCCCGCCGCCACGTCGGCGGCCAAGTCCGGCACCTCCAGGACCACCGCATCGAAGTCCAGCGCATCGAAGTCGACTGCCTCAAAGTCCGCCGCGTCGAAGACCGCGGACACCAAGTCCACGGGAACCAGGACTGCGGAAAAGCCGGCGGCCAAGACCACCAGGGCGCGCAAGCCCGCCTGACCGGCTGCGGGTGGCCTTCCACTCTTTACAGGGGCTTTCAACGCGCCCACAATGAGTCGCATCGCAGCCTCCGCTGTGGCAACAGCGTGCTGACATCCATCCTCGGACGGACATATAAAGGGGCGCGGACATGAGCGAACAGACAGGCGTGGCGGAGGCAGACCGGGAGCTGAAGCAGAAGCACCGGGCCATGTGGGCGTCAGGGGACTACCCGGCACTGGCTGACGAGATGCTGCTGGAGCTGGGGGCGGTCCTGGTGGAGGCCTGCGGCATCACGTCCCGGCAACGGGTCCTGGACGTTGCAGCCGGGACGGGCAACGCCGCCATTCCTGCGGCAATGATGGGCGCAAAGGTGGTGGCCAGCGACCTCACCCCTGAACTTTTCGAGGCGGGGCGAAAAGAGGCGGCCAACCGGGGAGTCAGCCTGGACTGGCAGGAGGGCGATGCCGAGGCCCTGCCCTTTGCGGATGCGGAATTTGACGCCGTCATGTCCTGCATCGGGGTGATGTTCGCACCCCACCACCAGGCTGCTGCCGACGAACTGCTGCGGGTCTGCAAGCCGGGGGGCTCCATCGGCCTGCTGAACTGGACCCCGGAGGGCTTTATTGGGCAGATGTTCGCCACGATGAAGCCGTTCGCTCCACCGCCGCCGCCGGGCGCCCAGCCTGGCCCCCTGTGGGGGAATGAAGACCATGTCCGGGGGTTGCTGGGCGGCAGGGTCACTGACGTCCGGACCCGCAAGCGGACCCTGGCCGTCAGGAGCTTCCACCAGCCCGCGGACTTCGTCCGGTATTTCAAGTCCCATTACGGGCCCATCATCTCCGTCTACAAGTCGCTCGCGGATGACCAGGACAAGGTTAAGGCGCTGGACCAGGCCCTCACGGACCTCGCCGACTCCTTCGGTGATGCCCACGGCGATTCCCCGTTCCAGATGGAATGGGAGTACCTGCTGTTCACTGCGAGGAAGGCCTGAGCCATGCCGGAGAACCATGTGGCCACGTCCACCGCCACCATCGACGCATCACCGGACCGGGTCTGGGGCGTGATCACCGATCCGGCTGCGGTCAAGGAATTCATGTTCGGGACAGAGCTGGAAACAGACTGGAACGAGGGGAGCCCCATTACCTGGCAGGGGGAATGGGAGGGGAAGGCATTCCAGGACAAAGGCGAGATCCAGCACGTGGAGCCGGGACGGAAACTGGTCCACACCCACTTCAGCCCACTGTCCGGCCAGGAGGACAAGCCGGAGAACTACCACACCCTCGAATGGACCCTGGAGGACCTTGGCGGCTCGACCCGCCTGACCCTGGCCCAGGACAACAACCCCACCGAAGAGGCGGCCGCCCATTCGAAGGCGATGTGGGACAAGCTGGTGGCTGACGTCAAGCGCATCGCCGAAGCCCGCTGAGCCCAAGCAGTGGCGGTGCCTGAATCCGGCGCTTAAACGCCGCGGCCGCCGTCGGAATGCTCCCGGTGGGGAGGCATCCGACGGCGGCCGTGGACCGAAAGCCGCTACTCGGCGTCGTGGTCCGTTTCCAGGATCTGCACCAGGCGGTCCAGGGCAGCATCCGCGCCGTCACCTTCGGCGCGCAGGACCACCACGTCTCCGTGGGAGGCACCCAGGCTCATGAGGGACAGGATGCTGGCGGCATCCATGGCCTCGTCGGCCGGCTCGCCTTCACGGGCGATGGTGATGTCCAGGTCGAACTCTCCGGCAGCCTCTGCGAAGATGGCGGCCGGGCGGGCGTGCAGGCCCACGCGGCTGGCGACGGTTGCGGTGCGTTCTGGCATTTTTGCTCCTTTGTCTTTCGGCGTGCTGGGGGTCCAGCGGCCGGTGAGGTGTATGGCCTGCCGGCTCAGACGGTTACGGGAACCGGTTCAACCGTATCAACGGTCTTCTTGACTGCCCAGCGCTTCAGGGCGATCACCGACAGTGCCGTGATGACCGTGCCGACGATGATCGAAACGAGGAACATCACGAAGTTGTCGATCGCGAAGAAGACGAAGATGCCGCCGTGCGGGGCTTTGGAACCAACTCCGGCAGCCATCGAGATGGCCCCGGTCACCGCACCGCCCAGCATGCTGGCGGGGATGACGCGCAGCGGGTCGGCCGCGGCGAACGGGATGGCGCCTTCGGAGATGAAGGACGCGCCCAGCAGCCAGGCTGCCTTGCCGTTTTCCTGCTCGGCGAGGCTGAAGAGCTTCTTGTTCAGGACGGTGGAGGCCAGGGCCATGGCAAGCGGGGGAACCATGCCGGAGGCCATGACGGCTGCCATGATCTGCCACGGGGCCTGGTTGTCGATGGTTGCTGCACCAAGGCCGGCGACGGCGAAGGAGTAGGCAACCTTGTTGACCGGGCCACCGAGGTCGAAGCACATCATGAGGCCCAGGATGACGCCGAGGGCGATGGCACCGGCACCGGTGAGGCCGGAAAGCCAGCTGTTCAGGCCGTTGGTGATGGCGACGATCGGGCCGCCCAGGATAAGGAACATCAGGCCGGACGCCACCAGCGAGGCCAGCAGCGGGATGATCACCACGGGCATCAGGCCGCGCAGCCAGCGGGCCACCTGCAGGCGGCCCACGACGTGGGCGATGTAGCCGGCCAGCAGGCCGCCGACAATGCCGCCGAGGAAGCCGGCTCCCATGAATCCGGCCACTGCACCGGCGACGAAGCCGGGGGCGATGCCGGGGCGGTCAGCGATGGCGTAGGCGATGTAGCCCGCCAGCGCCGGGACCAGGAAGCCCAGCGACAGGGCACCGATCTTGAACAGGACCGCACCGAGGTAGGCGCCGAGCGGGCCCCAGGCGTTGTCGGGGAACTGGGTGGGCAGGTTGAACAGGCTGTTCTGGACAACGATCGTGTCGGCGTACTTGGTGATCAGGTAGCCGCCCATGAGGAAGCCGAGGGCGATCAGCAGGCCGCCGCCGGCCACGAACGGAATCATGTAGCTGACGCCGGTCAGGAGGGCCTTCTTGAGCTTCTGCCCAATGTGCTCGCCCTTTTCCTCGGCCTCGTGCTCGGCCTGTTCCTCCGCACCGAAGTGCGGGACGCGCCGGGCGTGCGGGTTGTCGGCCGCGGCGAGGGCCTCCTGGACCATCTTGTCCGGCTCGTCGATGCCGCGCTTGACCGGGGCGTTGACCACGGGCTTGCCGGCGAAGCGCTCCTTGCCGCGCACGTCCACGTCCACCGCAAAGATGACGGCGTCTGCGGCCGCGATGACGGCGGGATCCAGCGCCTTGGCGCCGGAGGAACCCTGGGTCTCCACCTGCAGGTCGACGCCAACTTCCTTGGCAGCTGCCACGAGTGAATCGGCGGCCATGTAGGTGTGGGCGATGCCGGTGGGGCACGCCGTAACGGCCACCAGGCGCTTGGGGCCACGGGTACCGGAACCTGCGGGAGCGCCGGAGGAAGCGGCTGCCGCGGAGGAGCCCGCGGCACCGGCAGCACCTGCGGCGCCAACTCCCGCAGCCACCGGAACGGCATCGGCGGGGGCGGCGGCAGCGTGTGCGGCGGGCTTGTCTGCCAGGGCACCGTCCACGAGTTCCACGATTTCAGCTTCCGAGGAGGCGTTGCGCAGGGCTGCGGTGAAGTCCTTCTTGATGAGGGACCGTGCCAGCTTGGAGAGCAGCTTCAGGTGCTCCTGGTCCGCCCCGTCCGGAGCGGCGATGAAGAACACCAGGTCGGCGGGGCCGTCCTTGGCGCCGAAGTCCACCTTCGGGTTCAGGCGGGCCATGGCCAGGGTGGGCACGGTGACGGCGGCGGAGCGGCAGTGCGGGATGGCAATGCCGCCGGGGATGCCCGTGGCCGTCTTCTGCTCGCGGGCGAAGGCGTCCGCGAAGAGGCCTTCAACTTCAGAGGCGCGTCCGGTGGCAGCTACCTTGCTTGCCAGATGCCGGATCACCGACTCGGGCGCGTTGCCCAGGTTCTGGTCGAGCTCGACCAGTTCCGTGGTGATGAGCTGGGTCACTGTCAATCCTTTCGAAGGGCCGTGATGGTTACGGCATCCGGGGTGGTTTGGTGTACTGCCGGAACAGTGGAACCCGGCAGCGAGGCAGCGGCGGCACCGTGGGCCACCGCCTGACGAAGGCAATCGGCAGGGGCGGCGCCCCGGCCGTGGGCGAGCAGGTAACCGGCAAGCGCGGAGTCGCCCGCACCCACCGTGCTGACCGCGGCGACCGGCGGATGCGTGGCCAGCCACGCGCCGTCGGCCGTTACAAGGACAGCTCCCTTGGAACCGAGAGTTGCCAGCACAGCACCCACACCGGAACGCACGACGGCGGCGGCGGCAGCGGCTGCAGCCGCCGGGTCCGCTTCCAGTTCGTCACCAGTGGCCGGGGCGAAACCGGCCGCTGCGGCCAGTTCTGCCAGTTCTTCGGCATTGGGTTTAAGGAGGTCCGGTTTGCCGGAACCAGTAGAGGTTCCGCCGGTCCCTGATCCGTCGCCCGTGAGGGCGGCGGCGAGGGGGGCCCCGGAGGAATCGACGGCGATCAGCGGCGTGGTACCGTTGCCCGCCTCCCGGATCCGCCGGGCCACCGTGGCATAGAAGTCCACCGGGAAGCCGGGCGGCAGCGAGCCGGCCAGGACCACCCAGCTGGCACCGCGGGAGCTTTCCAGCAGCAGCTTGATGAGGGCTTCCTGCTGGTCGGCTTCCAGTGCGGGGCCGGGTTCGTTGATCTTTGTGGTGACGCCTCCCGGCTCGGTGAGGGCCACGTTGGTGCGCAGCGGCTCATCGATGGGAAGCGAAACGAAGGGAACGGCGCTCTCGCGCAGGCCTGCAAGGACAGGATCGCTGTCTGCCCCGGGCAGGACGGCCAGGGATTCCAGGCCGGAGGCCACCAGGGCGCGGGAGACGTTGACGCCCTTGCCGCCGGACTCCTGGCGGACGGAGACGGCACGCTGGACCTCGCCGCGTTCCAGGGGGCCGGGCAGCGCGACCGTGCGGTCCAGGCTGGGGTTGGCGGTGAAGGTGACGATCATGCGATCACCACATCGACGCCCGCGTCTTCCAGTGCGGCTGCGAGTTCAGGTCCGGGTTCACTGTCTGTGATCAAGGTATCCAGATCTTTCAGGGAGGCGAACTGGACCAGGGTTTCCGTGTCCAGCTTGGAGGAGTCGGCCAGCACCACGATGCGGCGCGCCGACTGGACGAAGGCTGCCTTGACGGCTGCTTCTTCAGGATCGGGAGTGCTGATGCCAAAGGCTGCGTGGATGCCGTTGGTACCAATGAACGCGATGTCCGGCCGCAGCCTGGCAGCGGCGTCCACCGTTGCCTGGCCGACGGCCACCTGGGTAATGCCGCGCACCCGGCCGCCCAGGATCTGCAGGGCCACGCCGGGAACGTTGGACAGTTTGCTGGCGATGGGCACTGCGTGGGTGATGACCACCAGCTCGTGGTGCGGTCCCGTTCCATCAGAGGGTTCGACGGCGGTGCGCCGCGCCAGCATGTCTGCCAGCACCTCCGTGGTGGTTCCGCCGTCCATCAGCACGCTGGCGGAGGAGTTCCGGGGAATCAGGGCCAGGGCGGCTTCGGCGATCCGGATTTTTTGGTCCGGCCGCTGGATGGCCCGTTCGTTGACGCTTTCCTCGGTGGTGCTGAAACGGTCTGCCGCTACTGCGCCGCCGTGGACACGCCGGACCGTACCGGCATTCTCCAAGGCAGCCAGGTCCCTGCGGACTGTTTCGGTGGTGATGTTGAAGCGCTCAGCCAGCAAGGTCACGCTGACCCGGCCGCTGCCGGCTACAAGCTCGGCAATCTGTTGCTGGCGCTCCTCGGCGAACACATACCCTCCGTTGCGTAGGTCCTGCTGGTGGTGAACTTTCCCCGGCTTGTCCGGAGGTGACTCGCATCACATTGATGTTGAGTTACTTGACTTTATCTTTGCTTGTGTTGGTTTGTCAATGGAAACCAACACGAAACAAGATCCCGTGGTGACGAGGGCCTGCCGGGAACGCAAAAGCCGGGCCGGACGCTGCTGGTCCGGCCCGGCTGGGCGGGTCTCGTTTGTGCCTCCCCGGGATCCTGTCCCGTCGCTTTTCGCTAGATGCCGCCGTCGCGGCTTTCACGGCGGGTGATTCGTTCACCCGTAGCGGGGTCAACGACGGAACGGGACTCGCTGACACGGCGGCTGCGGCCGGGCGAGGCCAGGATAAGCGATGCGATCAGCCCGATCACGCCCACCGCGATCAGGATGTAGCCCACCAGCTGCTGGTCCACGAACGGAATCAGCCCGGGAGTCACGGCCCAGGCAAGAATGGCGCCAAGGGCGATAAGGAAGATTGACGAGCCGATTCTCATGACTTGCTCCTTACGGCCGCATCCTGTGCGGCGCTGGTTGGGCGTTACCGGAGGGTGGTGCGTACTGCCAAAGCTAAGCCTGCTGTCGTTCAAGCGTCACGCTACCTCCCGGTGATTCCCGATTCAATGACCCGCCCGGGGCGGCGAGGTTCCCTCGCTAGGCTGGACCGGTGGAAACAGTTGTGTGGTCCAGGCCGGAAGACCAGCGCGCCGGCACGCCCTTGTTGGTCATGATGCACGGGTACGGCACCGACGAATCGCGCATGGTCCGGCTGTTTGAGTACCTGCCGCAGGAGTTCACCTTTGCCGCCCTTCGGGCTCCCATGCCCATCGGCGACCACTGGGGTTGGTTCCTGCTCGACTACTTCCTCGCCAACGACTTCGCCGACGTCATCTCCGCTGCCAACGCCGTGCAGGCATGGATCAACTCCGTCAAGGACCGGCACAGCAGCGTCACCCTCATGGGGTACTCCCAGGGCATGGCGATGGCCAGCACGCTGCTGCGGCTGCATCCGAAGGAGTACAAGGCGGTGGTGGGGCTGTCCGGCTTTGTCCTCAACAACGAACTCCTTTCGGTGATGGATTCCTTCGACACCAGGCCGCCCTTCTTCTGGGGCCGGGACAAGGCGGACCTGGTGATCAACGAGGACGCCACCGCGTATACGGCGGAGTGGCTGGAAAAGAACACGCTGCTGACGGCCCGGACGTACCCCGGAATGGGGCATGCCATGTCCAGGACCGAGATGGTGGACGTCAGCGCATTCCTGCGCCATTACGTGCTGCGCTGACTTCCAGGGCGCTTGGAAAGCCACAAATAAAAAACAGTTGCAAGTCAAATTTGTAAGCGCTTACACTCGTCTACGGCCATGATCGGTCCTGCAGTGGGCGGAACTGGGAGACGATGCCGTGTGCGTAAGCACCGCGTCCTCTCCCCGGCCCTCCCGGCGGGGCCGGTTGTCCACTAACCGAGAGGACACCGCACTGCCGATGACACATCAAACTGCCGCTGACACGGCCGCCTGGACCGGCGCCGCAGCAATCCTGTTTGACCTGGACGGGGTGCTGACCCCCACAGCGACCGTGCATGAGCGTGCCTGGCAGGAACTCTTCGATGGTTACCTGTCCTCCCGCGCAGGAGTCGACGGCTACAGGGAAAGCGACTACTTTGACCACATCGACGGCAAACCGCGCTTTGACGGAGTGCGCGACTTCCTGGCGTCCCGCGGCATCACCCTGCCGGAAGGGCCCCTGGACGACCACCCCGGCAACGAAACCGTCCAGGGCCTGGGCAACCGCAAGAATGCCATCTTCAACGACATCGTGAGCGCCGGCGTCGAACCCTTTGAAGGCTCGGTGCGCTTCCTCGAAGCCGCGCTCGAGCGCGGACTGAGGGTCGCCGTCGTATCCTCCTCCCGCAACGCCCCCGCAGTCCTGGCGGCAGCGGGGCTCAGCCACCACTTCGCCGTGGTGGTGGACGGTGTCGTGGCCGCCGAACAGGGCCTGCCCGGCAAGCCGAGCCCGGCCACCTACGAATACGCTGCGAAACTGCTCGATCTGTCCAGCGCCGAGTGCGTAGTGGTGGAAGACGCCGTGTCCGGCGTTCAGGCCGGACACGCGGGATCGTTCCACTCGGTCATCGGCGTGGACCGCGGCGCCGGGCGGCAGACGCTCCTGGACGCCGGCGCCACCCTGGTGGTCAACGACCTTGGCGAGCTCGTTCCCTAAACCCCGTTGATTCCCCGGTTGCCGTCCCCGGGCAACCTGCTGCTTCCCCCGGCAGCACCCATCCGAAATACCCATTCCCCCCGAATTCCTGCTGCCGGCCAGCCCGGCAGCACAGCAAGGCCAAAAGGACCCCGACCATGGCACTGATCACCGCGGACCGCGACCGGTTCCCCGACACCCCCTGGCAACTCATCGAAACGCGCCACGAGGCCGGCGCGGCGGGGACACTTGAGACCCTGTTTGCCTTGGGCAACGGGCACCTTGGCATCCGTGGCGCCCATTGGGCGGCGGCGGACGCCGAGCTGCCGGGCAGCTTCATTAACGGACTGCACGAGATCTGGGATATCAAGCACGCCGAAAACGCCTTTGGGTTTGCCCGGACGGGGCAGCGGATCCTGTACATCCCGGACGCCAACAACTTCACCGTAGTGGTGGACGGCGAGAGCCTGTCCCTCGCCGAATCCGAGGTCCTGGACTACCGCCGCAGCGTGGACTTCAGCACCGGCATCTACCAGTGCCGCATCACCTGGCAATGCCGGTCCGGCGCAACGGTGACCACCACCGAGCGCCGGGCTGTCGGGTTCGAGTCCCGCGGCTGCCTTGGCATTTCACTGGAGGTGGAAACCGACCGGCAGGTTTCCCTGGACGTCACCTCCTCCGTGATCAACCGGCAGGACCAGCCGGTGGAGGACCACTCAGTGCATGATCCCCGCCGTGCCGGCCGGCACGCCGGGCGGGTGTTGGTCCCGGTGCGGCTCGACGGCGGCGACGGATCGCTGCGCCTGTCCTGGGAAGCGGCCGAGTCCAAGCAGCGGGTGGGCCTCGCCGTGGACCACTGGACCTCCGCAGGTCACCAGCCGTTCGAGACACTGGTGGACCAGGACGACAGCAGCGTCCGGTACGTCCTGGCCGTGGACGCCGATCAGCCATTCCGGTTGGAAAAGAGCGTCAGCTACGCTGCCGGGCGCACCATCCAGGACCCGGACGTCGATGCGGCAGCGGTGGCGGAAGAGGCACTCCGGCCGGTGGACGAAATCTTCGCCGAAAGTATCGCCCACTTCCGCGGCTACTGGGCGACGTCTGACATCCTGGTGGAGGGCGGCAGTCCGGGGCTGCAGCAGGCGATCCGCTGGAACCTGTTCCAGCTTGCCCAGGCGACGGCCCGCGCCGATGTTGCCGGCATCCCGGCCAAGGGTGTGACGGGCTCGGGCTACGAGGGGCACTACTTCTGGGACCAGGAGGTGTACCTGTTGCCGTACCTGACCTACACCAACCCCGATGGCGCCCGCCAGGTCCTGGAATTCCGGCACGGCATGCTTCCCGAGGCGAAGATCCGGGCCAAGGAGCTCAGCGTTGACGGCGCCCTGTTCCCGTGGCGCACCATCAACGGACTCGAAGCCAGCGCCTACTACGCAGCGGGTACGGCACAGTTCCACATCGCGGCTGCGATCGCCTTCGCCACCAACAGGTACCTGTGGGCTACCGGCGATGCCGCGTTCCGGGAGGGAATGGGCGCCGAACTGCTGATGGAGACGGCGCGCATGTGGATCTCCCTGGGCTTCTTCGGCAAGGACGGGCTCTTCCATATCCACGGCGTCACGGGCCCGGACGAATACACGGCCGTTGTGAACGACAATCTCTACACGAACGTCATGGCCCGCTTCAACCTGCGTGCCGCCGCCGCCCTGGAACATGCAGGGATCACCCAGGAGGAGCGCCAGCTGTGGGGGGCTGCCGCCAACCGCATGCAGCTGCCGTTCGATGAGCGGATGCAGGTGTACTCCCAGGACAACGACTTCATGACGCTGGAGGCCTGGGACTGGACCACGCCCCGGTCCAAGTACCCGCTGCTGCTGCACTTCCACCCGCTGGTGATCTACCGGCACCAGGTCCTGAAGCAGGCGGATACAGTGCTGGCCATGTTCCTGCAGTGGCAGGATTTCTCGGCGGAGGAGAAGCAGCGCGCCTTCGACTTCTACGATCCCATCACCACCGGAGACTCCACCCTGTCCGCCTGCGTCCAGGGGATCATGGCCGCCGAGGTGGGCTATTCGAAGGAAGCGCTGGACCACTTCACCAACGCCGTGTTCATCGACCTGGATGACACCCACGGCAACACCATCGACGGCGTGCACATCGCCTCCACGGGCGGTGTCTGGAGTTCACTGGTCTGCGGCTTCGCCGGGATGCGCGACCAGGGGCCGGTCCCGTTCTTCGATCCCCGCCTGCCGGCTGGGTGGGACGCCCTCTCCTTCCACCTGAAGATCCGGGGGCGGCTGCTGCTGGTCCGGCTGACCGCCGATGCCATCACGCTCACGGTCCAGGAGGGCGGCCCGCTGGAGATTGACGTCCGCGGAACACGGGTGGCCGTAGCAGGCGAACCCGTCCGGGTGCCGCTGGAGCCGGTCGCTAAGCCGGAGCCCACGGTCTTCCCCAGCGGACTTCCGACGGCGAGCATCCCCGTGGTGCGCGGCAACAGCTAAGGCGGTGCCCCGGCGGCGGCCCGGCAGCTTCGTGCCGGGCCGCCGTCGTAGTTCGTCCATCGGGGGGCCGCCGTCCGCCTAGCCTGCCAGGAGGGTGGCGGCTTCCTGGCGGGTGGTGCCGGAGTCCTGGATGCCGTCGGCGATGTGGGCGAGTTCGGCGGGGATGTCGCGGCCTTTTTTGCGCATGGCGGTGGCCCAGAGGCGGCCTGCGCGGTAGGAGGAGCGGACCAGGGGGCCGGACATGACGCCGAGGAACCCGATGTCTTCGGCTTCGTGCTGGAGGTCGACGAATTCCTGGGGTTTGACCCAGCGGTCCACGGGCAGGTGCCGTTCGGAGGGGCGCAGGTACTGGGTGATGGTGATCAGGTCGCAGCCGGCGGCGTGGAGGTCGCGGAGGGCTTCGCTGATCTCCTCGCGGGTTTCGCCCATGCCCAGGATGAGGTTGGATTTGGTGACCATTCCGTGGTTGCGGCCCTGGGTGATGACGTCCAGGGAGCGGTCGTAGCGGAACGCGGGGCGGATGCGCTTGAAGATCCGGGGCACGGTTTCGACGTTGTGGGCGAAGACTTCGGGTGCTGAGTCGCAGATCGCGGCGATGTGGTCGGGGTTGCCGGAGAAGTCCGGGATGAGCAGTTCCACGCCGGTGCCGGGGTTCAGTTCATGGATCTTCCGGACGGTTTCGGCGTAGAGCCAGACGCCTTCGTCCTCGAGGTCGTCGCGGGCCACGCCGGTGACGGTGGCGTAGCGCAGGGCCATGGATTGGACGGAGCGGGCCACCTTGGTGGGTTCGAACCGGTCCAGGGGTGAGGGTTTGCCGGTGTCGATCTGGCAGAAGTCGCAGCGGCGGGTGCATTCGGAGCCGCCGATCAGGAAGGTGGCTTCCTTGTCTTCCCAGCATTCGAAGATGTTCGGGCAGCCGGCCTCTTCGCAGACGGTGTGCAGGCCTTCCTTTTTCACCAGGTTCTTCAGGCCCACGAACTCCGGGCCCATCTGGACCTTGGCCTTGATCCATTCCGGTTTGCGTTCCACCGGGACCGCAGCGTTGCGCTGCTCGATCCGCAGCATCTTCCGGCCTTCAGGTGCCAGGGTCATGAGTGTTTCCTTTGTTCGTGGTGTTGCCGTTGGTTGAGCGGGCCGCCATGTGGAGGGGTTGTCAGCATTCGACGACGTTGACGGCGAGGCCGCCCATGGCGGTTTCCTTGTATTTGTCGCTCATGTCCTTGCCGGTTTCGCGCATGGTGATGATGACTTCGTCGAGGGACACGCGGTGGGTGCCGTCGCCCCAGAGCGCCATTTTCGCGGCGTTGATCGCTTTCGCGGCGGCGATCGCGTTCCGCTCGATGCAGGGGACCTGGACCAGGCCGCCGATCGGGTCGCAGGTCAGGCCCAGGTTGTGTTCCATCGCGATTTCCGCGGCGTTCTCCACCTGCGCCGGGGACCCGCCCATCACCTCCGCCAACCCCGCGGCGGCCATCGAGGACGCCGAGCCGACCTCGCCCTGGCAGCCGACCTCGGCCCCGGAAATCGAGGCCTGTTCCTTGTACAGCACCCCCACCGCCCCGGCGGCGAGCAGGAACCGCACCACCACATCCTCCCGGTCCGCCCGGGTGGCCTTCTCCATGCCCGGCGCGAAATGCAGGGCATAGAACAACACCGCGGGAATGATCCCGGCCGCCCCGTTGGTCGGGGCCGTGACCACCCGGCCGCCGGACGCGTTCTCCTCATTCACCGCCAACGCCACCAAGTTAACCCACTCCTGCCAATACCTGGGATCGAACGGCCCCGCATCCCACGCAGCATCCGGATCCACGTCCCGCCCGTCCGCGCATTCCTTCTTCAACCGCTCAAACCAGTCCGGCGCACGGCGGCGGACCTTCAACCCGCCCGGCAGCACCCCGTCCCGTTTCAGGGACGTGGCCACGCACGCCTCCATCACCGCCCAGATCTGCAGCAACCCGGCCCGGATCTGCTCCCCGGACCGGGAAGCCTTCTCATTGACCAGCATCACGTCCGCGATGCCCAGGCCGGTCACCGCGC
>NZ_JARFXU020000015.1:0-107170 GCF_029581595.2 Arthrobacter sp. NQ7
AGGTTTTCCCTATGGCAGCGGGATGAGTACTGGCGGGAAAAGGGACGAGACCCTAAGCATCCGGACCGCTTCCCCTCGAGTGGTGCTGCCGAATAGTTCCAGATCGAATAATCACCGTTGCCAGTAGGCTCCAGGCGGGGCTCCCCGGCTCGCTTTTCCGGTTGGAATGAGGCCCTGTCAGGCATGGTGCTGTGAGCATGGCTCCAAAGCCAAGTTTCGGACCGCGAGGAGTCCAAGAGTCACCGCGGTGCGCTCGGGCTGTCCGACTGCCGTCCTCGACGTCTAGAACGCACCAGCGTACGCCGTAAGAACGCAATGATCCTGGCCACTATCGAGGGCCTTCGAACGGCTGTCGTCTCATTGGTCTCTAGCGCATTCTGAGCCTGAAGCGCGGCTTGATCACGGTATTGGGCACGACGCGTCTGCTCCTGTGTCATCGGCGCCGCCCACACCACTCGATCACCGCGGATGAAGTAGTGCGAGCGACACGGAATCTGCCCGTTTCCAATAGAAGGGTACAAACTGACGCGTCCATCGAAGGTCATCTTCCAGTCCGCCGGCCCCAGAGGCGTGACCACCCGGTTCCCGCAACCGCAGGGACACAAATGCGAAACAGTGGCATATGCCATCGAGATGTACAGACGGCCGGGAGCCAACAGAGCCGGGACAAACTCGACGAAGCAAACATTGAATTGGGCCACCTTCATGCGACTCTATCCTCGGATTCCGTCAACTCAGCATTGGCCTCAGGGATACCCAAGCCTGCGTGTCCATCTAGGCCTCCGGGAACGGTCGCAGCCACTTCAGACTGACCGAAGCGGTGGCCGAGGGCGTTGTCCTCAATGGAATAAAGAGTGTGAAGCTCTTTCTCGTCGTCGGCGTAAAACCCGAGGTGCTGCTTGAACTGGAGAACAGCCATGGCCGCTGCCATCATATTCAGTTCACTCACCTGGATGTTGGTGTTGTAATCGGCGTCGTCGTTCTCATCGTTCGCCAGAACCCCTGTGCGTTGGATGTGGTCGAAGTGCCCATCGTGACCAGTTGTCACGCGAATCAACCCGCCTATGCCGCCCGGCGTGATTCCCACACCGATCCCCGTGTCGATGAAGGGGAGGCCATGGGCTTCTAGTGTCTCAACTATGGCTGTCTTGTCAGGGCTGGGATCCATCGCCAGGAAGACGAAGTCCGCATCTAGGAGTTCCGACAGGTTCGAAGCCGTTACTGGGACTGGATGAGGGTGGATGTGTCGGCGCATCCGGCCGTAGATGCCTGCGAAGTAGTCCACCTTCTTCACCCTCGCGTCCAGATCGGCAATATCTGCTGCCCCCGGGGCGCGGAAGGCGTTGTGGGTGGCGAAGACGTCGCCGTCGTATACGTGCAGTTCCCGGATCGGAGTCTTTGCTAGAAGGTCGAGAAGGTAGCTCCCCGTCCCGCCAGCACCCACGATGACAACCTTGCCGACGGCCAGGCGCCGAGTGAACTCCGTGATGCGGGCGCGACTGGAAAAAGTGTCTAGGTATCTGAAGACGCTCTCCTCCTCGTCCGTGGTGATGGGCCGGAAAGTGAACGGGGTCACTTCCGGGTCGATCGCCTGCGCGGGGCCCGCCACTATCGTCGAGTACAACGAGACCTTCTCGTAAAAACTTGCATACCCTGAGGGCGGCTTGAGCGAGAAGGCGCAACTGGAGACCATATCGGGGGCAGGGGCAATGCCTTGGACCCCTCCGTTGATGCCGGCGAGGGGCTGTCCATCCCGATCGCAGGGCTGGCCGCCGTGGAACCACATCACGTGGCTCCCCGGCCCACCGTTGCCGTCCCGGTCAAGAGGGCACAGCAAGGAACCCCGCTGGACAGTCTTCTCGGCAGTAACGAAGGGCATGTCGTCGATGACGAGGTGGCCCGCGATGATCCGGACCGCATACCCCTCATTGACGAGTTGAGTCAGGTCAGCGTGTTCAAGAACGGTTCGCGAGGCGGACATTGAACCGCGTCCCCTTCTTCTTGATGGTCACACTGTCGCCCTCGAGCAAAGTGCCAGTGCCTCCGCGTGGTCCATCGGCATGAGTGTAGGTGATCGCGAACTGCGCTTCAGGGGCATGCCCTGGGAATGCCAGATCACCCACCTCGATGTAAGTCAGGGTGTCGTGATCGACCTCGGCCAGAGTGCCATTTACAACCACTTCGTACACCTTCTTAGACTTTTCTGCCCCAGTGATGGGGTTCGAGCCGGCGTGGCCACGAGCGATGGTCTCGTCCATTTGTCTTCCTCTCCTGGAACCCCGCTTCTCGGGATATCCATTGCGTTTCGCACTAAAGTGCTTGACGTTTACTACAGTAAACAGGTCCCGGCCGGCTTGTCAACTGCAGTGAACACGGCCTACTCTGGTGAAGTGACCACCACCTACTTTCATGCCGACATTTACGGCCCCCGAAATCGCCACAACGGGGACACGTAATGGCCGAGGCGACCACTCGAACCCTCGGCCGCGAGTTAGCGCAGCTCAGGACACTGCGCCAGCAGACACTCCGCACCGTCGCGGAGGCTGCCGAAATTTCAGGCGCGTACCTACTCAAACTCGAGAGGGACGACGTCCAGGCCCCGTCCCCGCATGTTCTCCGACGCCTCGCAGAACACTTCGGAGTGTCGTACCTCGCGCTAATGCAGCTGGCCGGCTACGAAGTCACCGACGAAGATCGGCAGGAGTCGAAGCCTGGCGTACTGGCCGATGCCCTTCTAGCCGAACCGCTCACTCCTAACGAAGAGCGGGCCGTCGCCGCGTTTTTGGCGACGTTACGCTCTCAGAGCCGACACTCCTCGGCCTAGCCGCTTGCCCCCATCCTCGAGAACACTTTCAGCGCCTACATCCGCTGTAGGCTGACCGAGGTAGCCACACTTCGACCAAATGGCTCAGAGTTACAATGAAGTTCTCGCCATACGGAAGGCCCGCCGTGTTGACAACGTCAGATTTCAAGCAAGAAGCCCAGATTCTGGGTACACCGACCAGCCGTAGTCTTGCCGAAATTCTCGGCACCACACCAGACGCCCTCGCTGCCGAACTCCGCCCCCGGCTAGATCGGATTAGGGACGCCGAGCGCGAGGCCGAACGGACGACAGCGGAGGTACGTCTCTATTAGCCCCACGAGATGGATCACCCTTCCGGTCGTCTCGCGCACATCCTTGGAAGATCGGATCCGTGACCCTTTCCCTCACTGAATGGTGCCCCTCCGGACAGCAGCCCACGGTCTACGACATGTCGGAGCCTGAACGATGGGACGCCCTACTCGCCGAATACGCCCACGAACGAGCTGCGGCTCCACTGCAGCGCGTTTTTGATATCGCGCGCGCGCACGGGGTCGTCTGCATCGTGAAAGAGCCCCGATACATCGACGCAGACTGGCGCAGCCAGGTCGCCCGCTTCTACAACGGGGCATTCCGGCGCTACCCATCGGTGTGCCATCGTTTGCACTTCTTCACGACACACGTCGACCCGAATCTTGGGGACCTCTCCGGGGTTCAGGAGGCCTACCGCGGTTATACGGTTCTCCGGCCTCTCGCGGTGGCCCCGGTAGGACGCACCATGATCGTGCCCCCACCCGAGTTGGCAGACGCCGTACGGTGTGAAGGCGAGGAGACCATCGACTTGTATGGATGGCCGCTCACGGTCCGCGCTATGCCCTTCATCAGTCAGGACACTCAACTCCTACGGTGCGCCCATGCCTCTGCGTGGATGGTCCTCCGTCACGCCACGATGGTCCACCAGCAGCCAACGCGCCTTCCAGCCGAGATCTACGACGCCGCTCTCGGCGGGGTCGTAGTTGGCCGTCAACTGCCGAGTGATGGCCTGTCGTCACACCAGCTGCTCTCGGCTCTGACCAGCTTGGGGCTTAGCCCGACGAGCAAGGCCCTCCCCGCCACGCCCGAAGCCCAGGCAGCCGCCGGTGGGCTTGGCCTGTTTGCTGTACTGTGCCGCTACATCAACTCGCAGCTGCCGCCGATCGTCATCTCGAACAGCCATGCGTGGACCATCGTGGCATATGAGCGCAAACCATCACCCGGCAATCCGGCCATAACACTGTGGCGACACGACGACGCGTCGGGTCCGTATCTCCGCGTAGAAGATCCTTGGCATGAACCTAGCCCGGCCCACAGTCCTTGGGCGGCCGCGCATCTTCCACTTCTTCCCAAGGCGTATATCGACGCCGAGCGGGCCGAAGCCGTCGGACGGACCTGGGTGAGCCAATTCGCACTCTCGCCCAGCTACGAGGGTTCCACACTTGCCGAAACGGACAGTCGACCGGCCTTCCTCGAACAGTCGACCCTGAGGACGTACCTAGTTCAATCGAGCATCTTCAAGAGGGAGCTCCGCTCCCGGGGGATGCCCGACGAACTCGCCGCTCCATTGCGGCGCGCGGAGATGTCCCGGTACCTTTGGGTGATCGAAGTCGTCGACCGTAAGGCTCGGACCGAGGGGAATCCGGACGTGCTCGGTGAAATCCTGCTCGATGCCACCTTGACTCAGTTTGAGCCGCAGACTGATCCTTCGGCCATCACGGCATTCCACCTCGACAGTGTTGGATGGATCTCGGGGATTGACGGTGCAGATCACACCCTGCTCTCCCTGCCCAGTGGGGTTCGATACCGTACCGGCTGTCCACCGCTCGCGTCAGCTGCGGCCTCGGAGGACGCGTGAAGCCGGTGTGTTTCAGGTCAGCTTGCACGGGAGCATGTACTGGGAGACTGTCATCGTGACCATCGACATCAACGCAACGCTCCACCGGGTCATTGCTAGGTATTCGCCGAGAATTTCATGGTGACCGGCGGCCATGTAGGAGCTGCGCCGATTCCGACCGCACAGCAGTCATCCGAGCGAAGCCCCAGCTTGAAGGTATGGCACAGGGTCACCACTGCACCTGCGGCCCGCAGCTGCCGCAAAGACATATTTCCTGTGTGGGAGCCTCAGTAAGCGCTCCATCCGTCCTCACCCACGTCTCTCGCCAGGCATCAGTGAAACGAAGTTTCGGTTGCGGACCCAGCCCAGTGGCCAACTCAGGTCCCGCTTTGGGGTGCCGAATAGGGACTTCTTCGCCGACCTTCTCGCCCGGCAGGATAGTACCGAGATATCGATTCACGAAGTAATCCCACTCCTTGGCTTGGGCTTCCCGCAATATCTCTTCCATGGTGTCCACGGACTCAAGATCGTCCTCTGTCTGGTCATTCATTTTCGCAGGATCCCAAAGATGAACGACGACGTTGGTTACTGGAGTCGCACTGTTGTTCTGGACCACATACTTCAGTGCCCAGCACTCTTCGGACTGTCCGTCGGGGTGATAGAAGGTGTGCCGTATCCAGCTGGTCTTGAACCCTACCGAGCGCGCCCTAGCCTCGCGAGTCTCTCGTTCAAATTTGTCCTGCTTGGCGAGGGCTTCGATGCGCTGTCGCGTCTGAAGTTGGATGCTTCTGCCTGCAAAGAAAAGGCCGCCTCCTGTGGCCACCGCCGACGCCCACGTTGCCAGATCTCCCCAGACGGGAGCGTAAGGGACAAGGCCGACCATCCAGGCGGCCGTTGAAAGAACGGCGATTGCCAAGAGGACCCACCGGACCAGAGCTGACCGCCAAGTCTTTAGAAAGCTCATTTTCCAACGATTTCTTTGATGGCCTCCGTGTTCGACGTTGCTCTCCGAGCGCTTCACATCGCCTCACGTTCTGGTCCAGCCCAGTCCAAGGCCGCGGCTAGGTGCCGCTCATCAGGAAGCGCTTTTTGCTCATCTGGGGGGAGCTTGTCGTAGGTGTAAGCGGCGACTGCCATGGGTGAGGTGGAGCGGCCGAGGCTGTATCTAACGCTCCGGTCGTTCTTGGTACCGCAGATGAGGATGCCGATGGTCCCGTTGTGGTGGTCGCGCCTAAGTACGTCATCGACGAGCGCGACGTAGAAGTTGAGCTTGCCGGCGTATTCAGGCTGGAATTTGCCTGTTTTAAGTTCGATGACGACGTAGCGGGACTGTTCGATGTGGAAGAAGAGCAGGTCCACGTAGAAGTCGTCGCCGTCAACGTCGAAGTGGACTTGGCGGCCGACGAACGCGAATCCTGGCCCGAGCTCACGGAGAGTTTCGGTGATCCTGCTGGTAAGGGCAGTCTCCAAGTCACGTTCAGCGACTTCACCCGAGAGACCGAGGAACTCGAAGTTGTAGGGGTCCTTGGCTACCTGCTGGGCGAGTTCGGAATCCGGGCTAGCAAGGTGCTCAACGAAATTGGATGGGGCAGCACCCGTGCGTTCGAGGGTCTTGTTCATGATCATGTTCATGAGCACATTACGTGACCAGCCGTGCTCAACTGCGGCGGCGGCGTACGAGTCCCTTGCCTCCTCGTCGAGCCGTTTGTCGAGGATGGTGCGGATGTGGCCCCACGGCAAATGTCCCACAGGCTGTGGGACATTTGGATCGAAGCCCGGCCAGGCCTCGGCGAAGCTGCGCATGTACTGCAGGTTCGACCGCGACAGGCCCGTCATGTCGGGAAACTCGGCACGAAGGTCGTCGGCCAGCCGTCCGATCACCCCGCTCCCCCAGCCCTCGGTGTCTTGGCGTTCGAGGATGGTTTTTCCGATGACCCAGTTCAAGGCGATGGCCTGGGTGTTGACGGCGCGCAGCGCCTTAGTGCGGGCCGCCCTGACCTGGTTCTTGAGCTCGTTGAGGAGTGCGGCATAGCCGACGGGAAGGGCAAGGTCACGGGCGTCAGACATGCGTTCGATCCTACCGACCAGCATCCATTCCCGCTGACCCTGGTGGGTCAGATACGAGGCCGGTTCCAGGCAGTAAGGGTGCACTCAGCTAAGGGGTCCCGCCCGTGCCTTGACCGACCTTATCCTCGCGCTTGGTGCTCCACCGACCATCCCGGCGCTGCCGTCCTGGGCCGCAGCGACTCCCGCACGATACCGGCACTCCTCACCGCCTTTGGGCTCCTCAACCCCCAATGGGAGGACGGCGAAAGAAAGTACAGACACTGTCTGCACAAATACCTGTCCCGCCCAGGGGGCGCCGTTCCCGGTCGCGCAGGTCCACCTGATGATGCCTCTCCCCTGCCGTTGTCCGCTGCCCGCCTGTGTTGGGCGATGACTCCGTAGGCTACCGTGAAGGGCGGAACCATTGGGGGGGGTGACCGTGGCTCAGACGAATGAAACAGTGCCGCATGCACGGCGCTCTGCTCCGTACTGGGAGTGGGTGGAGATGTACCGGAGGGGCATAGAGCCGGCGAAGATCGCAGTAGTGTGCGGTACCGCGGTGACCACTGTCCGCTACCATCTGCAGATCGCGGCGAAAGAAGATCCTGGTCTTCGCGGCCAACATGCCGCAGCTGTGCCTGTAAAGGCCCCGTCGGATACGGCCCTGCAAAGGATGCATGACCTGGTCTCGTTTTACCGCACGGAAGGGCGGCTTCCGGCAGCCCACGCGGAATCCTCCAGTGAACAAGCCCTGGCCAGCTGGATGTACCGTCGGCGCCGGGAATCAGCAGCTGGAACTCTCTCCCCCGCCTTTCGCGAAGGCCTGCGCGTCATCCCCGGCTGGGATCAGTCCTCTCCCCGGAAGGCCGAGGACGAGGCCCGCTGGCATCGGCGCCTGCGGGAAGTTGAAGCTTTCCGTAAGACAAGCGGTGGATTGCCACGGCACCAGAAGACCGATGACCCGGTCGAACGCACTCTCGGGGTGTGGCTGCACGGCCAACGCATCAACTACAACCACGGCAAGCTGGCACCGGAGAAGAAGTCGCGGCTTGATAAAGTCCTGCCGGGATGGCGTGAAGGCCGGCAGCGCACCGGTGGCCGCCCCCGCAGCGAGTAGGGGCTATCTAGGGGCTTGCCCGGGCCGCCATGAGGCATCCACGTCGTAGCCGCCGTCCTCGTGTATGCGGATGGGTGCGATGCGGCCAGGCATTTCGGCGCGGAGCTTCATGAACAGCGGGCCTGACATCTCGTTCAGTGAGCTGTTGTAGAAGTGGACGTGCGGGTAGTGGTCCAGCAGGGCCCGGACCATGTCGGCAGCCCAGCCCTGCCGGTGGTACTCGTCTGGAACGCCAATGCCTTGGAATTTGCCGGTCCGGCCCCTGATGATCGTGAAGTCAAGATACGCGCTGGTCTCTCCGACGCCAAACAGCCCGGCCCGTGTCCCATGCAGCTGCGGGCGCGGGTGCAGCTGGCCACTGAAAACGTTGCCGTCCTGCGCCCTGGGCACGGTGAGTACAAATGACCTGGTGCCCCGGTGCAGGATGATGCGGCGCTGGTGGCGCAGTCGCCACCACGACCGGCTGAGGTTGCCGAGGGGCATCAGGGCTTTCACCGGCCAATCCCGGGGCCGCGGTCTTGGCGTGGCGTGGGACCATCATGTCCGCGCCGGGTTTCCTCACGTCGCGCCTGCTCCTGGGCACGACGGGCCTTGATCTGGTCCAGTGCCTCCTTGACCGCTTCCGGGTTCCTGGAGTCTTCGTCGGCACGTTGATTCTTCGCGCGGTTCTCCCGGACCTTGCGTGCAAGCGCAGCCATTCGTTCCACACGTTCCTGGGCCGGGCTCAGCTGCGTTTCCGTGCCGCGGGTTTCACGCAGGTGGTCAACCACCTGTTCGGCCGGGCTCGGGGTCTCCTTCACGACAGCTTCAACCTGGGCGGCTTCTGCCATGAGCGATGCGTCTGCAGGTGCCAGCGGTTCCTTGGCCGTTTGAGCGCTGTACTTGTGCATGGCGGTGATCCTTGCCGACAGGTCTGCTCCGACCCCTTGGCCCCGGTGGGTTTCGGGCAGCGGCTTAGTTTCGGTAGTCGGGATGCGGTAGGTATCCCGGTAGGTGGCGATCTCGACCGCGAGTAGGCGCCACTGCTCCTGTCGTGACGGGGCGGAGGGGACAGGGCCAAGGGCAGCTGCCCAGGCGGGCGGCTCGGCCGCGAGCTGGGCGCCCAGGCGTGTGACTTCTGTGGCCATGAGGTCGCGGCGGGCCTGCAGCTCCTGCTGCCACAGTGCCGGCGTATCCGGATGGGTCAGGACGTCGGCGGGCGCCATCCATGCCGGCAGCTGGTCAACAGCCGGCGCTGCAGCCACGGGCTGCGGCAGCTGGCGGCGCAGTTCCATTTCGGCGCGGATCCGCCGATGGAGCTGGGCTGCGGTGCGAGTCCTGGAAGCGTTCGCCTCCCGGCGGTAGTTGGTGCCAGCTCCGCGTTCGTAAGCTTCATCCGCGCGCGCCTCGGGATGCATCTGCTCCCGCAGCTGCAGTTCCTTTTGCAGCGATGATTCGAGCCACCGGGCTTTTCGGCTGGCGGCGGGATCGTTGATTGTGGAGTCCGTGCGGGCGTCCTGCTGGACAGCGGTGAGCCGGGAGGCCAGGTCGTCGTCACTGAGGTGTCCGTGCAGGCGCCGCTGCCACGGGGTGTCCTTGTTCTCGGCCTTCCATCCCCGGAGCAGAGTTGCCCTGTCGATAGCGTCGGTAGAAGGGGTGCGGGCTGCGTCCTGGGCACGCCGCAGCTCGACGGCCGACCGGTGTTCAAGCCGGGCAAGAGCCTCGTCGCTCAGTGATTGGAGCGGGCGGTGCCCGGGGTCAACGGACTGCGCGCGCCAGCGCTGCAACCGGTCTTCCACCCGCCAGGCCAGCACGGCCCCTGGGCTGTCGGAAGCCTCGAAGGCTCCCTCTCCTACGCTGTCTTTGAGCAGGTGCGCGATGTTGAAGCCATCGTTTTCCGCGGCGCGGAGATGGGTAGCGATCGCGCCCCATGCATCGGACTTAATGAACGGTGCCGCGGTTCCCTCCCCGAGTTCGCGGCGCGCCACGTTGGCCATACGGAGCTCGTTGGCCTGGTGGTCGATGTCCCGGTAGGCCTCGGACATCTCCGGAAGGCTGCGAGTCTGGGCGCGCGCGGCGTCCATCTGCTCGTGCGCTGTGAGGTTGCCGTCATGGTTAGCGGCAACAGATTCCAGAACGCCTTCCAGCGTTTCGCCTTCGCTTACAACGCCGTAGAGGTTGTTCGCCTGCCGGCCGCGCGAGGCCGCCACGTAGGCCAGGGAGCGGGAAAGCCCGGAGCTGATCAGGGCATGGGTGGTGTCACACGTGATGCCCTGGGTGCGGTGGATCGTGGCCGCGTATCCGAGCATGGTCTTGGCCCGCACGTAGTCGGCGGGAAGGGTGATGGTTCCGCCGTGCTTGTCGTGGCGGACCGTCATGGCACCGTCCTCGTGGACCTCGCGGACGGTCCAGACGTCGTTGTTCTTCACGAAGTCCTTACCGCGGTTGGTGGCCAGACGGCGGTTATTCTCGCGGGTAACGATGATGTCCCCTGCCCGTGCGGTCAGGCCATCGCGCAGGGTTGCCGCCGGACCATCTTTGAGGCTGCCGTTGCCCAGCCGGTATGCCTGTGCCCGGGCGTTCAGTTCGGTGACAGTGGCGTTGTCGTAGGCCATCATGACCGAGTGCTTGCCGTCGTCGGTGTCGCGCTGCCAGGCGGTGAAGACCTGTGACGTCATGGTTTCGGCGTCGCCGCCAACGACGCGCCGGTTCTCCCGATAGAACGTCCAGGGATCGTCCTGCCCGACAGTGGGAGGCTCGCGCAGGGCGAGTGTGGCGGCTGCTTCGGCGTCGTTGGCCGTGCCGTCAGCATTGCGGAATCGGTGCAGGTCTTCGAGGTGCACAGCTCCGACAGTGTTCTTCAACAGGCGCAGGGCACCGCCGGAGCCGACAGCGGACAGCTGTTGGTCATCGCCCAAAGCCCGTACCACTGCCCCGTGCTGGTCGGCGATCGTGACGGCAGCAGCAAACATCTGGGTTCCCACCATGCCGGCTTCATCGATGATGATCACGTCCCCCGGCTTGGGAACCACCTTCTGGGCCGAGTCCGTCTGATGGCCCAGGACGAAGGAGTCAATGGTGGTGGCTTTCGCTCCCAGTTCAGTGCCCATCACGGCGGCGGCCACTGCCGTCGGGGCCAGTCCGATGACTCTCCCGCCAGCTTCCCTGACGGTGTCCGCGGCGAGCTTGAGCGCGGTGGTCTTGCCTGCTCCTGCAGGGCCGACGCCGACCATGAGAAGCCGGTCGCCGCAAGAAAATTCCCTGGCCATGCGCAGTTGGCCGACGTCGAATGTTTTGTCCTGTTTGGCCAGTGCTGCATTGAAAGAGTCGGTGGTTGCGGCGGGGATGACGACACGTTGGGCAGCGGTCAGCAGGCGGTCCTCGCTGTGCAGGATCCCTGACGAGGTGTAGAGGGTGGAGTGGGCCTTGCCGTATTTGCTGGCACCGTTCTTCAGGCGCAGAGCAGCGATTTCAGGCGTCGGTGTTTCCGGTGTGATCCGCAGTGAGAACTGGTCGATGGCGCGGGCCTTGATCTGCTCCAGGAGGGCCGGCGGGATTGGCAGCTCCCCGAGCCGTGAACCGAGACGGCGTCGGACCTCGGCATCAATGTGGTGTTCACCCCAGACGCCACGGCTGCGTTCCAGGGTGTGGATGACACCCTCTGCTTCCTGCGCCGGGTCGATCTCATCGGCGTGCGCGACCATCCATTGGGGGTTGTCCTGGTCTGCGTTTTCGCGGGCATCGTGGCGGTGGGCGCGGGCTTTCTCCACGGCTGCGGGTCCGACCTCTACGCCGGGGATGCTGCCTAATTCTTCGTTCCATTCCGCGACCAATGTTGCGAGTTGGCGTGCTTCCTTCTTGGCCGCACGGGTATCCAGGGTTGCCTGCTGCGCGAGGGCGATCAGCTGCTTGGAATTGGGGGCGTACCCGTGGTCCTCTGTGAACTCCGCGACCAGCTGGTCCAGTACCGGTTTGATTCCCTCACGGCGCGAGGAGGCCGCCTCGATCGCGGCAACATCCACACCGGCAATCTCCACGACCGGCCGGTCGCCACCGACTTTCCGTTCCACCAGTCCAACACCCAGGCGGGCGCAGATCTTCTCCATGACTGTGCGGTTGTAGTGCTCCGATGCGGCAACGTTGAACTGGTACAGGAGACGCCCATCCAGGGATGACCATTTGCCGTCCGCGCCCAGGACTTTGTTCGAAACCACCACATGGTCGTGTAGCTGCGGGTCGCCATTGCGTGAATCGTAGTGGCGGAATCTGGTGTAAATCAGGCCACCGTCAACGTCCTCCTGGCGCACGCCGTTACGGCCGCGGCGGGTGAAGGTGGCTTCCCTCTCCAGGTACTGCATGGTCTCTTCGATCGCCTCGTGATGGGCGGCCTCGATCTCTTTGCGGGCTTCTTCCCCGCCGATTGCCCACAGAACCGAGGCCGATTTTGCCGGGGCAAAAACGAGGTCATACCCGGCAACCGCCTGCGACCCGGGCTTCGTCTGAGCCGTCACGAAACGTCCAAGCTCCTCCTTGTCGGAAGGATTCCGGCCGTTGAGTTCGCGGAAGTATTGGGCGCCCTCTTTCATCCGGATCTGGCGCCGGGTGTCGGCGTCAGGCTCCCGGTGATTCATCCTCTGGTAGTCACCCAGGGCACGGTCGACGCGGGCGCGCAGCTCGTTGTCTTTCTGTCCGTAGCGGGGGTAGCGGGCGCCCAAACGGACGTCCGCCTTGGGATTTTCGGCAAGCACCTTCTCGGCGTCAGGGTGCAACCCCTCGCCAAAAAGGGCGGCCATCTGACTCTCGGTAACCTCGCCGGAAACGCCCAAATGCGAAAGGCCGGCGCCGCCCCACTGCCCGGGAGGGTTGCCGTCCACCGTGTAGTAGTCGCCCAGTGAACGGTCGGCCGCACGCAGTTCGTCCGCGCTGGCGACTTCACGTGTGTAGTACGTGTATCCATCGCCGGCACTGAGCTTGTGCACGGTCATCATGGACCAAGCTTACCCGGCCAGGCACCTCACTTGTCGATGATGCATGAGGTGTGACAGATATTGGCGTTTCTTGTTTTGCAGTTCGGTGGACACGACGGAGGAGGTAGCCGGGCAGCGGAACAAGAGGCGGTAAGATCGGGCCATCAAGGTTTTGATGCGGTTCTGCACATGAGAATGGGCGGTGGGTAACACGCTTTTTCGTTATCCACGGTCCGTTCGATTGTGTGGAACCGTCGCCCCGGTTGGGCGGAGGAGAGAGCCGAGTCCATCTCGGGGGACAACCACGTGGGGTCAGGGCGGGGCAGGGCCAGCCCGAGCGTAAGCGAGGACCGTTGCGGCGAACGCCGCCGGTCGTGGACCCGAGTCGGCGCTAGCCGTTAGGTCCACAACGAACCTGGAGGGGGATCCACCGATGGCAGCACAACGAAAATCCGCACAGCAACTGGCTGCGCGGGAGAAGGCCAGGGCGAAGGCCCGGGAGCTGACGGAACGTCATGAAAAGCTGATCGAGCTCGCGGCCGAGTTCTTCGAGCAGCAGGCTCAGGCTGAGTCCATTTTGGAAGATGCCAGGAAGAAGGCCGCCGAGCTTTTGGCGAAGGCGGAAGCAGATGCCCGGGATGCCGTCCGAAGTGCCGCGGTGACGGTCCAGGCGATGCTGGATTCCGGGGAGTCGCGGTCCGCTGTCGCTGCCCGGTTGGGCGTGAGCGGTGCTGAGCTAAAGCGACTTACTTCGGAGGCCACGTCCGCGGATAAGAGCACCGACAGCGAGTCTCCCAATCCGGTTCGTGACGACGACTCCGATCAGTCCGAACAGGCGCAAGCTCCCGCAGCCTAAGCGCCAGTGACGCGGCACAGCAGCGAAGCCCCCGGCCTGCAGGCCGGGGGCTTCTGCGTGTGGCTAGAAAAGAGTTGGGGCATCAGGATCAGCTCCGGCCAGGATCGCGCGCACCCTCTCTTCCCGGTTCCATCCGTGCGCCCGCACCTCGTCACGCAAGGCCCGTGACTGCTGTGCGAAATGCCTGCGCGCTAAACCGCGCCAACGGAAGTTTGATCCGTTGGTGTCGCGGTTTTTGGCAAGACGATCGAGCATGTTCAAGCGGGCATCACCCACCCAGAGATGTGTGTCAGGGCCGGCGGTTGCGCGCACACAAATGGGTACGTCGCAGTCGTGCATCAGTGCACCGAATCCGTCGAGGTCCACCCCGTACGCGAGATGGAAGGCGAAGCGGTGGGGACGCACCGCTTGGGTTTGCCCGCCCTGGTTCAGCGTGAATCGGCCATAGCCGTCATCCGAGACCGCACCCGTCCAAAGCCAGCAATCCCCTGGGGCTGGCCCCTTGGCCACCTTTGCCCAAAAGCGGTCTGCAATGTCCACTCGTCAGTCGATTCTCTTTTGGAAAGAAACCATCAGTAGAGCTGAAGCGACATAGCGAGTTCCATGGTCATCACGTCGGCCGAACAGGGCGGGCAACCGGTGCGTCGCTGCCGGAACAGGCGTCACCGTGTGGGATGCCGGCTCGACTGTCCAAAGCTGCTCGCCGGCCTGTTCAAATATCGTCACCAGGTCCTTCAGGCTCTTATCGAGGCGTTGGGCGAGCTGGCGAACGGAAGCATCTACCGAGAGTTGCGGGTCGCTGACCGCATACACGGTTTCGATTCGGCTCATCGCTTCCTTCTGCCTCGAAATTTCGGTCCCGGCATGCCGAAAAGGGTGCTCAGGAAAATGAGAACCAGCCAGCTGACTGCGCCGAGGCCCAGCATGGCAGCGGCATTGCCGGCAGACGAGGGATCACCGTGCGAGACAGCATGGCCGATGGCCTGGGCAGCGAGAATCACGTAGATGCCGGCGCACACCCATCCTGCTGCTGCCAGGCTAAAGCCGATAATCAGGCGTCTCAAACAGTGACCCCGGCTCTCACTACTGCTCCTCCTCGACTTCAGCTGCGGGCAGTTGCCCGGAGACGATACGTTCGGCCGTCTTCTCGTATGCGGCATCAATGTACGCGGCCAGATCATCCTGGCTAACCCGCCAAAGCCCCCGCGGTCCCAATTGCACCGCCCGAATTTCGCCACTCCTGACCAGCGAGTAGACCATTGGTTTACCAAGGTTCAGGATCTCCTGGACCTGATCCAGGGTCAGCATCTTCGGAAACGGCACGGCATCGCTGTTCTCGGTCTTTTTCATTTCTTCAGTCCACAACGCCATGGCTACTCCCCCTCGTCCCGTCGCCGCATCTCATCCATAGTCCGCTGTCCGGGCCGCAGTCCGCCGGCAGGCACCGGACGCCACGGCTTACCGCCGTTGTACTTTCGTTGCCGCCGCCTTACTTCACGCATCGTGGCCTGGACAATGAGGTCCGAAACGCTGGCATCCCCCTCGGCTGCGCCGGTTTCAAGAAACGCCGCCCGAACCTGCCCGGCCTGCTCCTCGGTGTAGTACGGCGTGAACGCCGGAACCTTCTTCGGTTTTACCATCAGCGTGCCTTGGCTTAGACGGCGCGCAGCGCCTGCGGCCAGGGGTGGAGGCTGTCGAGTAAGCCCTTCCCCCTGGATACCGTTCCGTCCTCGTGGAAGCGGATATCGGCGTGCTGGTGGCTGCCGCCGGCGTGTGCGATCGCGGCCAGGACCAAGTCCAGGTTCTCACGGTCCAGTCCCGGCACAACGTCGCCCAAAACCACCGGAACGTCCTCAGCCAGGGAGGCAGCCAGCATCAGGAAGCGGCGCTCCCCACCCGAGAGGGCTCCGGCCTCGTCAGGGATGGCCGCGAAGTCGATCCACGCCCTCACCTGACTGGGTCCTTCCGGCGCGGTGCTCGTATGGATCCAGGGATTTCCCGGCGCAGCGAACTTCCCTCCAAAGGCCCTCAGCAGCAGCTCGGTGGCTGCCTCGATCGTGTACATGCCTCGCGCCCAGGCGCGGAGGTCATCTGCGTGCGTCATGCTGTACGTCCTATTCTCGTGGTCTCGGGTTAGTAGCCGGCCCTGGCGGCCCGGTCGAGGGCTGCTTTAGCGTCGCGGATGGCGCGGCGTGCGTCCCGCAGGGCGTCGGCCTGCTCATTGTTGGGGCCAGCGCCCGGGCGCCAGTCGGAGCGGAGTTCATCTTCGACGTCACCCAGGAGCGCGAACGCCCTGGAACGCATGTCTTCGAAGGTGGGTAAGTTCTCGGCCATCCTGGATCCCATCGTTGGTGTTATTGGCGGTGCCTGTCGGGGTCAGCGTATCGGCTGACCCCGACAGTTGTGCTGCTTAGAAGGGCGGTTCTGAGTCGGGTCCGTTGCCCCATCCGCCGGCTGTGTTGCTGGTCGCCGGCACGGCCCAAGGATCGTCCTGCGAGCCGTTCTGCGGCCTGGTGCTACCGTTGCCTTGGACGCCGTTCCCCTGGCCGCCTTGGGTGCCGCGCTGGGTGCGGTTAATCTTGGCGTTGGCGTAGCGGAGTGAGGGGCCGATCTCGTCTACCTCGAGCTCGATCACGGTGCGCTTCTCGCCTTCCTTGGTTTCGTAGGAACGCGACTTCAACCGGCCGGTGACGATCACGCGCGTGCCCTTGGTCAACGACTCGGCCACGTTCTCTGCCGCTTCCCGCCAGACACTGGCCCGGAGGAAAAGTGTCTCGCCGTCCTTCCACTCGTTGGACTGGCGGTCGAAGGTCCTAGGCGTTGAAGCGATGGTGAAGTTCGCTACGGCCGACCCGCTCGGAGTGAAGCGCAGCTCTGGATCTGATGTCAGGTTTCCAATGACGGTAATGGTGATTTCGCCGGCCATGATGGTTCCTTTTCCTCGTGTGCTGGTGATGTTCTCAGTGTCTGTTGTGGTTTCGTTCGCTGGTTCGGTCCCGCCCGGTTCGTCGTGGGTGAGGTCGTTGGGTTGGTACTGGTTCGCGGTGTGTTCGTCCCAGAGCCCGCCCTCCCCGAGCGGGGCGCGGTTGATCGCGTCAAGGTACCGGTCATCCCCTCCCTCGTACGGGATGGCGGAGATACCCTCGTCCAGGTCCTCAATGAGGGGTTGCACTATGGCGGGTTCCACAAAATAGGGGTCCACAACGTCGGTGGGAATCCTGCCGCTGGGGTTGACCTGCCGGAACAGGTCCACGTCCAACGGAATCCGTGGGCTGAGTTTGTACCCGACGACCGGGCGCGGGGTGGTCACGGTCCTCACGCTGCCTTGTGGCTCATGGCCGCCTGGACGAGCTTGTCGCGGCGCAGGCCGGACCAGCGGTCCTGGTCATCGGTATTGTTCACGACGACGGGCGCCTGGGAGTAGCCGAGTTCGGCGGTGATGTACTCCAGCGCTGCCGGCACTTCGGTGATGTCCACGGCCGTGTACGTGATGCCCCTGGAGTCGAAGTAGTCCTTCGTCTTCTCGCAGTTGGGGCAGTCGGGCTTGGTGTAGACCGTGTAAGCGGCCGGTGTTGCAGTCATTTTCAGCACCTGGTTTCGTATCAAAGAAGTTTCGTTCGTCTGGGTGACTTGCTACTTCAATTTTAGCAATCATTCAACTGAATGAATAGATCTTTTTCCGCGTATTTTCAGGGAATTTGAGTACATATGGCACGCCAACCCTGCCCCGTTTATCTGCATGTGGTTATCGTTAGCTGCACAAGATACTGGGGGTAGGAATGGAGCCAATCATTGTTGATGTCGGCAAGGGTACGGTAGTACTCGAAGCTGGAGGCGTTCTTCACCTCGTGTGGAAGCCGGGAACGAAGCTGGATGCAAGTGATGTGCATGCGGCCATTGCAACAATCAATGAGGTTGCCGCCGGTGCCGAGTGCCCGATGTTGATCGATATAACGAACACCGAGGCCGTATCCCGCCAGGCAAAATCCGCATTCAGCACGAAGTGCGCCGCTTCCCGCATTGCCCTGCTCGGCTCAAGCCCGGTCAATCGAATCATTGCCAACTTCGCCATGTCACGGCGGACGCTCCCCTGTCCTACAAGGTTCTTCACCTCTCGCACCGAAGCATTGCAATGGCTCTTCAGCAGTCCGGGGGCTGCTAACGACGTTCCCTGACGAGAGACGCATGAAGGGCTGGTTGCGCCGCCGGTGACTGTGGTCATCCCCGCCGGTTCGCCCCAGCGGCAGCCCCCCTGTGCCTTAGAAGGCTCCCGCTTGGTTCGGTGACGTGCGCGCCCTGGGTGGAATGTGGGAGTGGGTGTGTGGCGTCCCTGCTGAAGGAAGCTCAACCCGTAGCGGGCGTGGTCCCGGGCACCCGGGTCTTGGCCCATGGGGATGGTGGCCGGCGCGCCCGTTCGGCGCGTGAGCTTGAAAAGTAAGCATGCTTGCTATTAGTTTGGTGTCAGCTTCTCCGCCTGTCCCCCATCGGGCGGAGGTGTCAGGAAGGCCCTGCGGTTCCAAGTGCTGCGGGGCTTTCCGCTATCCGCAGTTCCGTAGCAGATCCGAACGGCAGAGGGAGTGTGCAGTGGCTCAGGGCGATATCGAGACGTACTACGAAGATGGCCAGTGGAAGAACAAGCGCGAGGGTACTGACCGCGCGTTCGGGGCCGGCTACGGCACCAAGGACGAAGCGGTGACTGCGGGCCGGGAAGCGGCCCAGGCCGACAAGGTCGAGCACGTCATCAAGAACCAGGACGGCCAGATCAGTTCCAAGAACAGCTACGGCAACGATCCGAGGAACGTCCCGGGCTGAATCGACGCGGGACCCGGGTTCACTTATTAACCCGGAAAGGAGCCGGCCTGTGCCGGCTCCTTTCCGGGTTTCTCTGCAAAGAAATCTGTGGTTCAGTCTAGCTGAATTGATGGCCGCGGACTGTTTCAGCTCCATTGCTGCAGCGCGGCTCCTGCTCTGTTCCTGGTTGTTGCGGGAAACGGCGGTCCGCCGCTGGTGAGTCGTTGCTGTGGTTCGCCCTGCGCGGCGGACCGCCCGACTTCTGGAAGGTTCCTGGCCTTCCTGTGGTGATTCGGTTGGGGCCTGTGCCGGGCGGCGTTCGGGGTCCGCCACCCGGCACAGGAGCCGTGGTCTATCCGGCCTTCTCGGTCTTTTCGCCGCTGTCGATGATGATCTGCTCGACCTCGCTTGCCGTGTATCCCCAGAGGACCAGCTGGTTCAGGTAGTCCCGGTGGGTTTGGCTGGGTGAGCGCCATGAGTCTTTTTGGATGGTCTTTTCATACCCGGCGCAGACCAGGGCAATCAGTCCGAACTCCGGGCGTCCGGTTGTTTTGGCGACGTGGTCTCGAAGCGGGTTCCACGCCCACTGGTTGGATTCTTCGACCTTGGCTCCGATCATTTCGGCGGCCACCTTGCCCTCGTAGCCGCTGGCGGTTTCGGGGTGGTGGGTGATCGCGTGGAGGGTGAAGTACTGCCAGCCCTTGGGGGCCTGCTTCTTGGCCAGCAGGTTTTTGACCCATTCGCGGCGGACGGTGGTCGCTGACTGCATCAGTTTGTTGTTCTCGATCAGGGTTTTCCGTTCAGCCTTCTGCTCGTCGGTCATGGGGCCTTTCGGGGCCGATGAGGTGCCGTAGCCGCTGTAGTAGCGGAGGGTGAAGCCCAGGTCTTTCCAGCCGGTGACGACGGCGACGGCGGAGTGCTGGCCGCGATAGTCCGTCTCGATGCAGACGGCGTTACCGTCCTCGTCGGTGGCCGGTTCCCCATCTGCCCTTTTCAGGGACGTAACGCGGAGGGTTTCGCTGTCCTCCCCGTACCCGCATTCGGGAACAACGATGGTTCCGGCTGCTTCCAGCTCTGCGGTGAGTGCGGCCAGCGCGGCGGCGCGGTCGCGCTTGTCGCGCAGCTGCTGGCTGACGTGCAGGAGCATGTCGGGTTCGTCCATGATGACCGACTCGAGTTCGGCGGTGGCTTCCTCGTCGTCCTCAAACTCAGCCAGAATCAGGGCTTCTTCGATGGTGTATCCCTTGCCCAGGGCGGCGGCTCCGGTCTCGGTGGACTTGGCTTTGAGGGCGGACTCGACGGTGGACTTGGTCCGCCCGGTCTTCTTGGCGATCGCGGCCGCCGAGACGCCGATCAGGGACAGCTGGTGGTAGGCGTCGGCCTCGTCAGCTTCGGTCAGTTCGGCGCGCTGGATGTTCTCCACCACCTGCGTGACGATGCGTTCGGCTTCCTCGGGGGAGTCAATGATCATCACAGGAATCAGGGGCCGTCCGGCTTCGACGGCGGCGCGGGTGCGGCGCTGGCCCATCAGGACGTGCACGCTGCCGTCCTCCTTCCGGTGGGCGATCACGGGTTCCATCACGCCGTGTTCTTTGATGCTGGCGATGAAATCGGCGGTCAGGGCGGCGTCTTTCCGGACGTTGATATCGACGGTCAGGGTTGCCGGGTCGAGCATTTCAAGCGTCGGTGTTGCGGTCATGTTTTTGTCCTTGCAGAGACGTGGGGGTGTCGGGCGGCTCAGGTGACCGGCCAGCTTCCCTCTCCCCCGTTGTTTTTGGCTGCTGGCGAAGCTTGCGGAGCTGTGCCCGTGCAGGCCCGTCTACCCGCAGGGCAAGACCCGGAAAATCTTCGAGGAGGTAAGCGACGAAGGAGCGCCGAAGAAGAATTTCCGTGGCGCAGGCCCCGGAGGAACGGAGGGGCTAGAAGGGCCGGAACGGGCACGTACAATCCGAAGGACAGCAGCCAAAAACGTCGTAGACGCACCGGTCCAGGGGGTCCGGAGCTCTGCGACGGCACGCCCTGGACCCAACAGCCGGCCGCGACAGCGGACGCCCGTCAACTGGTTGGAGCGCAGCGGAAACCAGGGCGAGCCCCGCGAGCCTGCCCTTCACCCCGGGGCCGCCCACACATCCGGTGTCAGGGTTCTCTGGTACCTTGCGGGCATGGACCTGAAATCGTGCGGGTATTGCAAGGAATTGGTCGATCTCAGCGTTGGGCCTCACATCCATGACCCCAAGAAGTGCAGGCAGTGCGGGGAGGTGCTGCCGGCAGAAGCGTTCGACCGCTGGCCGTCCAGCGCCGACGGCCGCCGGCACTCCTGCAGCGAGTGCGTTTCCGGTCAATCGGCGGCATCACGGGCGCAGGGGGTCGCCGAAAAGGACAAGCAGTTCCGGGATGACAAGGAAAAGCTCAAAGAGCACGGCTACCGTTGGGTGCGGCGGGTCGTTCAGCCCGGCCCGGATCCCGTCTTTCGCTGGGCATTGTTGGATCCCTTGGGGCAAGAGGTATCAAAGGAGAAAGCCCTGGGGGCTATTGAGCTTGCGGAAAACCCCGTGCCCAACGACTTCGGATCCTCGGTTTACTAACTAAGAGGAGATATGGCTTTTCGACTGCGAGACTTTCTTGGCCGGCGCCGGACACCAGCTGCATCAGTTCGGCCTGCCCCTGTGGCATCGGCCGTGGAGACGGAACGCCCGGCGCTGACACCAGCCCAGCTGGCGGAGCTGGAAGCGGCTTGGTCGGAGCTTCGACAGGCCGCCCAGGAAGCCGGTGTTAAGTCATTTAGTGCCTGTACGCGTGATGGGAGCCGCTGGGAGGAAAACCCGGAGTCCGTTCGGGCCATGACGCGCATGATCAAGGACACGCACAAGGACACAGCCGAGGTGCCGAAGGACGTGTAGGGACTGCAGGGTCAGACCCTACTTTTGTCAGACCCCTCCCCCATGATCAAGAGGATGGCGGCCATTCCTGGCCGCCATCCTTTTCCGTGTCGCTTCGAATATATGTTCTAAGGTTGTGGTATGTCCTGCGAAGAGTTCGCGGCTGCGCTGCAGGCGCAGTACGCGCGGCGGGCCGGCCCAATCGGGCTGACCGTGGAAGAGCTCGATTTCGAGCACTTCCCGGTCAAGAACGGGTATCCGGGGATCCCGGTGAAGGCGTGGATCCGGTTCCCGAACTGCGCGGAGTTGGTGGACGGCGAAGTCTTTGCCTGGACAGCGAAGGCAGCCGAAGTGACGTGGAAGGACGGGCCGGTCACGTACCGGACCTGGGTGTGGAGTTCGGCGGTGACCCGCCGGGAGGAAATGATGAACAGGAATTTGGGAGAGCGGACCCGTGGCAAGAACAACAACTGATAACCCCCTGGATGTCCCGGTGCAGGTCCGGTTTACCGCGAAGGGCATTCCGCTGGCTGTCAGGTATGACGACCGGATTTGGGCCGTGGCAGCGGAACCGGTGCGCTGGTTCACCCGTGCGGACTGGTGGAACACCGCCCAGCGGGCGCCAGTGGGCTGCGGTGACTTGGTCAGCGTCGAACACTGGCAGGTCCAGGTCCGCCTGACCTCTACCTCTGCGCTGCGCACATTCGACCTGCGCCGCGACCCCCTATCGGAGCAGTGGGTGCTGGCTGGCATCACGGACGCAGGGGCTGCGGCCGCCTAAGCCCGACGGGGCTGGCGGCGGTAGCGTGGCTGTCATGACTGAGGACGTGCCGGCAACGCTGCGGCCGCCCGTGCCCCTGGCTCTGGCGAAAGCGGTTGAATCCGTCCCTGCAGAGGCGGCGCTGCCCGGCGGCAGCGTCTATGAGCCCAAGTGGGATGGCTACCGGGCCTGCGCCCTGATAGGGCCAGACGGGGCGTCCTTGTGGTCTCGGCAAGGCAAGGAATTGTCGAAGTACTTTCCAGAGCTCCTGGAGGCCCTGGAGGGACAGGTACCACCCGATTGTGTCCTCGATGGTGAAGCCGTTGTTTGGTCCGGTGACAGGCTCGATTTTGACGCCCTGCAGCGGCGTCTGGTCGCTTCAAGGGCCGGCCTGCCGGCCCTGGTGCGGGAACAGCCGGCATCGTTCGTTGCCTTCGATCTACTGGCCGTTGCCGGGCACGACATCAGGGACACTCCGCTGCAGCGGCGCCGGGAGTTGCTGGAACAACTAGCGGCTGATTGGGTGCCGCCGCTGAACCTCTCCCCCATCACCCGGGAGCGCGCCCAGGCGCTCAGATGGTTCGAGGAACTGCACCACGCGGGCCTGGAAGGGCTCGTGGTCAAAGGTGCCGGACAGAGCTACCAGGGAGGCGTGAGGCAGTGGATTAAGGTAAAGCGCCGCCAATCCCTGGACGTGGTGTGTGGGGCCGTTATCGGCCCGATGGAGCGACCCCGGTATGTTGTTGTCGGCCTGCCCGTTGAGGGCCGGCTGCGGATCGTTGGGCGCTCTTCGCCCCTTGCTGCGAAGGCTGCCCGTGAGCTGGCCGCATATCTGCGTCCGCCCCATGGTCCCCACCCTTGGCCGGAAGTAATCACAGAAACCATGCTGAACAGGTTCAGCAAGGACAAAGGTCCGGTGACTCTGACGTTGGTGGAGCCCTTGGTGGTCGAAATTTCCGCCGATGTCGCTTGGACCGGCAATGCGTTCCGTCATGCCGTTAGATACGTTCGGTCGCGCCCGGAACTGGCAGCGGAGAGTGTGGAACCGCCGGATCGAAGAGGACCAGGTTTCCAGCCTCAGCCGGAGACGCAACCAGGTCGAGATTGAGCGGCTACTTCGCGACAGCGGACTGCAAGGAATCCGTTGTAGGCCGCGGCAAAGGTGGCCTCGTCAGATACGTCACTGGCACTGAATTTTTGGGATGAGTCGCCAAGGGATGGCGGGAGGGTGCTGGCAAGCCTTTGGTGCGCGCGCCAAGCCTCATCGGTGCCATAGACATAGACCTCGTTCGTTTCCGTCTGAAATTTGGACCTGGCCGTCATAAAGGATGTCAATGCTGCATTGACATCCTGAGGTGCTGTTCTCGCAAACAAGGTGGTTGCGGCAACGTGGTAGCCGTTCGCTGCGTCCAGATACTCGCGGTACGTTACGTCCCGCTGCTCTCTCGCCTGTTTTTGAGCAGCTTCCTGCAATTGTCTTTGCGCCACTCCTTCCGAAGCATCCGCCTGCAATTTAGCTCCAAGCAGCCCGGCGCTGGCGCCAATAAAGCCTGCAGCCAAGGCGACAATGCCCTGGGTAATCACAGGGTGCTTTTCAAAGAGGTTTCTTCGTGTTCCGTGCTGTCCGGGAGTTTCATCGGTGGGAGTGGTCAAGTATTCATCCGTGATCTTGGGTTGAAGTGAATCAGAGCGGGTTCGGGTAGCTACTTGGCCAACCAGCAGCGGAGCTCCGCATGCCTTCAGTAGTTGTCGGTGCGGATGACGAGGAGCTGTTGCCCTTCATTCAGAAGGGCGTCTAGCTTGCCACGGGCTTCCTCATAAGTCGCACCTTCGACGCTGATCTGGTCGTAATTGCCGTCTGGAGAACTGATCGTGCCCGTAACTATCACTCGATGAGTCTATTTCGCATTTTGCAGAGAGATTAGGCCGGATCTTGCTGCATCATGCCCCAGACTTCGTGACGACCCACATTTATGTCGAAGTCCCTGCCCGAAAGCAGTGACGTTACGCGGTTGAGTGGCCACACGGTCAGCGAGCCATAGCGGGCGGAGTAAATGCCCACCTGGTCGATGTCGTACTGGTTGGAGTAGTCAAGGAGCACGTATCCGAGAAGTTGATACACGTTCTCGGCCTTCAACGCATCTGGACGGAGGCCAGCCTTGTTCCTGGGGGCAAGTGTGGTCTTAATGTCTACAAGCAACCCTCCCGCTATGAGGTCAGCTTCGCCCGCGATCCGCTGAGCCGGCCCTGGCTCGGAGAGGTCGAAGGTGGGGCCAAGGCTAAAGGGACCCTTCAGTTGGGGAATGAGACGTTCTTGGGAGAGCTCCCTGAGTGCGATCAGCTCAGCGACGGCAGCATCATCGGCCTGACCGAGCATCCTGTCTGCCGTGAACTGGCCGCTTTGAACCATCTCAGGTACCAGCGGAGCCCAGGCGGGACCAGCTCGGTAGGCATTGACACATAGAGCGAGAGCCCAGGCGGCTCGGGCTGCGACCTCGCGGTCAGCTGCCTCACCTACGAGGGCTGACAGTTCATGGACAACCTGATGGTAGGTGGCATTGAACGGAAAGAGGGTGAGAGCTGACATGGGCGTTTCATCGGGTTCCAGGATTAGGCGGATGATCAGATCCATAGCAGTTCCGACTGTGCCTGCATTCGCGCCCATCGAGTCTATGAGGAGATCCCCGGCGAGGGCCTTGTATTCAGCCTGCAGGGGCTTGGTATTGGGGAAAGTACTTCTCAGGTAATGACCAATCGAGGTCTTGGGGTCTTTTACGTCCTTGCTGAGGAGCCCTGTGGTCTCGTACATGGCTTGACCGTAGCCGGTACCCCCGACAATCGTCGTAAAACGGTTACCGGAAGGGGCTCGCGCGCGCGACTCTCCGCAGTTTCTCCTTGGCCAGCATTCCGAGTAGTGCCCTTAGAGTATTTGCAGCGAGTACGAGAATTGGGGTTTTGGTGGCGAACAAGTGGCTGCAAGAGTACGTTTCAGCGTTCGGCGCCGACTGTAGGAACAAGCTGCAAGGTGGTGTGGGCCAAGCTGAGGCCTCGATCAGGAAACCCCTTGATGTACTCATTACCTCGATCGGCAAGCAGCTAGGTCTGGCCGTTGTAGCTTTTGACGAAGCTGCCGACACTGAACGAAGCGTCCGCCCCGACTACGCAGTTCAGGTAAACGGCGCCGTAAGTGGTTATGTGGAAGTGAAGGCACCAGGCGAAAACCTGGACCCCTCGGCTTTCTCAGGTCACAACCTCACCCAGTGGAATCGCCTCAAAGACCTTCCTAATCTGGTCTACACCAATGGCATCGAATGGCGATTGTGGCGGGGAGGTGAGCTTATCGGTGAACCCGTCCATCTCATCGGTGGCACGCTAACTACGGCCGGGACGAAGCTCTCACCCGGCGAACGTTTTGAAGGGCTTCTGACAGACTTCCTCCGCTGGAATCCTGTGGAGATAACCTCCGTAAAGAAACTGGTCACCACAATTGCCCCACTGACCCGTTTGCTTCGCGGCGAGGTTCTGGACACCTTGTCTGCCGAAAAGCGCGCTCTCAACAGCCCCGGGGGAAAGCTTTCGGAACAAATCTTCCTCGGCATGGCCAAGGAATGGAAACATCTCCTGTTCCCAGGGGCCACCGATGCGGAGTTTGCAGATGGCTACGCCCAAACGGTGACATTCGCCTTGCTCTTGGCCAAGTCCGAGGGGATTGACCTGGACGAAAAGGGCCTGCATGACAGCGCAAGCGACCTTGGCGAGTCCCACGGACTGATGGCGAAGGCTCTCCAGCTCCTTACCGATACGGTGTCCAAGAAGTTCCGGATCACCCTTGATCTGATGATTCGCACGATCAACGCCGTGAACTGGAAGGGCGTACATTCCGGCGTCAGCGATATGTACCTTCACCTTTACGAGCATTTCCTGGCCGTCTACGACAACGAGCTACGAAAGCAGTCAGGCAGTTACTACACGCCTGCTCCTGTCGTTGAGGAAATGACCCGCCTGACCGAAGAAGTGCTGGCCTGCAGGCTGGGAAAGTCCCTGCGCTTGCGGGATCCGGATGTCAGAGTTATCGACCCAGCCATGGGAACCGGAACGTTCCCCGTCCACATCATGGAGCGCGCTGCCGCACAAGCTGCGGCTGAAATAGGCCCTGGAGCAGCGACAGAAGCCATCAATTCAATTGCTCGGCGACTATATGGATTTGAACTCCAGACCGGACCCTACTCAGTGGCTGAACTGCGGTTGTCCGACCTCATTCGTGCCCACAACGCAAAGGTTCCAGACAATGGTCTCAACCTCTTCGTAGCCGACACTCTGGAAGACCCACATGTGGCGGTGGGTCAGATGTCCTACATGACCCAGCTCATCGCCCAACAGCGCCAGCGGGCCAACCACATCAAATCGACAACTAACGTCACCGTGTGCATCGGTAACCCGCCCTACAAGAACAATGCCGAAGGTAAGGGCGGCTGGGTCGAGAATGGTCCTGCAGGCAGCGTAGGCGAAGGCATCCTGGCCGACTTCCGTAAGGAGGGAAACGGAGCTCTCGAGTATCACCTCAAGAATCTTTACGTGTACTTCTGGCGGTGGGCGTTCTGGAAGGTCTTCGAGTCCACGCCGCCACCCGGGGCTTTGGACGGTGATGCCGGCATTATCTGCTTCATTACTCCCTCCAGCTTTATGTCCGGTGCTGCATTCAAAGGCATGCGAGAGTACATCAGACGGAACTGCTCTGAGGGCTGGCTTATTGATTGCTCGCCTGAAGGTCTGCGGCCGGCCGTGAACACGCGCATATTCCCTGGCGTGCAACACCCCTTGGCCATATCCATCTTTGTCCGCAAACCTGACAACAATCCACAGGTCCCTGCCAGCCTCCACTACACGTCGCTGCATGGACACCAAAGCCAGAAGTTCCAGCAGTTGCGCGATGTCACCATTGATGGCCCGGGGTGGCGGCCAGTGCGAGCCGAGTGGACAGCGCCCTTCACAGCCGCTGCTGCGGGAGATTGGGACTCGTACCCGGCCATTGATGACCTCTTCCGGTGGATAACAAGAGGAATCAAACCGAACCGGAACTGGGTCGTGGCACCCACCGTCGAGACCCTCAATTCCCGCTGGCTCGAACTAATTTCGTGCGATGACCGTGCCCGCAAAGAAGAGCTGTTCAAGAAGTCCAGAGACTCTTCGTTGGATAAGAGCAAGCTTCCTCTGTTCGGGGAGGACGTAGAGCAACAGACCACGAAGAGGTTTGCCGACGAGATCCGACTTGAACCGACCGTGGTCAGAGTGGGCCACCGATCGTTTGACCGGCAATACGTTATAGCTGACCACCGGCTCATGGATACACCCCGGCCCGACCTATGGCGGGCGCGAGTCCCGAACCAGGTCTTCCTGTTTGAGTTGCACACTAAGTCCTTGCGCACCGGTCCAGGAGTTAGCTTCTCAGCTCTGATCCCCAGCGAGGATTACTTCAAGGGCAGCGAGGGAGGCCGCGTAGCCGCCATGTACCACCCCGACGGAAGTCCAAACACAACTCTGGGTCTGCTGGAAGCGCTGTCTGCGGATCTGGGAACAGAGGTGTCGGTTGAAGACCTGATGGCATACGTGGCATGCACGGTCGCGCATAGTGCTTACACTGCGACTTTCACTCAGGAGCTTCAAACCCCGGGGGTGCGCGTACCGCTGACCAAGGATCCCGAACTTTGGCGGCAGAGCGTCGAACTTGGGCAAGAAGTGCTGTGGCTCCACACTTATGGACAGGCTTTCGCTGCGGGACGAGCAAAAAGCGTCCTCGCGGGCAGTGCACACCAGGTCAAATACCTGTCAGCAGTGAAGCATCTGGATGATGAGTACTCCTACGATCCTGTAACCCAAACACTGAGTTTTGGCGGCGGGTCATGGGGTCCGGTCCCGCCCCAGGTAATGGAATACAACACCGGCGGCAAGAAGACCGTAAACGCTTGGTTCTCGTATCGAAAGAAGTCACCAGTCGGAAAGAAGACCTCGCCCCTCGACGGCATCGCTGCGACCTACTGGGACGCAGCTTGGTCTACGGAATTGGCTGAGCTACTTACCGTGTTGGCTCACCTCATTAGTTTGGAGTCACGGCAGGAAGAGATTCTTAGCCAGATAATCGCTGCAGAACACTTCAGGCGTAGCGACTTGGAAGAACGCGGCGTGAAGTGGGCCAAGGCCCGCACCGACCGGGCGCCAAGCATCAGCCTCGAATCTGCGATGGCTGGCGGCCACCTGTTCTAAGTAGACCCGCCAGCTCTAAGCCGCTGCGCCTGCGTCCGCCGGAACGTCACTGCGGCTGAGGGCCCGGGTCAGCGAGGAAACGCTCACACTCAGTACCTGAGCTGTCTCTTTCAGCGTCTTTCCCTGGCTGCGCAGCTGCCTGGCGGCCTCTATCTTGGCCGGGGTCATCGTCCTAGGGCGGCCGCCAAGCCGGCCACGGGCCTTTGCCGCCGCTAAGCCGGCCTTTGTCCGTTCAGACAACCGGGATCGTTCGTACTCGGCGAGTGAAGCGAACATATCGAAGATGAGCTTTCCATGAGCGCTGGTCGTGTCTAGCCACGGTTCTGCGAGAGAGCGGAACCCTATCCCCCGCTGTCCCAGTACGGTCACTATGTCGGCCAAGTCAGCCGTGCTGCGGCCCAACCTGGTCAAGTCAGCAACGGTCAGAACATTCCCTGGTTGCAGGTAGTCCAGGCATTCCTTCCATCGTGTTCTTGCCTGCGTGGCACCGGACGCGTACTCCTGAAACACGCGCACGGCCCCGGCAGCCACGAGCGCATCCACTTGCGAATTCAGGGACTGCCCGCGAGTGCTTACCCGGGCGTACCCAATCACGTTGCCAGACACGTCAAAAAACCTCCATCTACGGTTTTGACCAGCTTTCATTTCGAGAACCAGTTTTGACCAACGATAAGAGGGCTTCTTCGACTTTTTCGGAGGCTGGCCGAAGAAGGGTCAGAAACGGTCGTTATTGACCCACCCCTCTGGGTCGCTGGAGTCTAATAATTACGTCTTGACGTAATTATTTTTTGAGCCGATCCCTGACTGCTTCGTCTAAGAAGTCGATGATCGACAGTCCGTGCTCAGCCACATAGTCATCCATCTCGTCTCGAAGTTCGATTTCTATCTTTGAGGAGAACGGCTCCATCCGACGCTTGCTCCGAGGGCGCCCCGGTCCCGGCCGCCTGTTTGAGGTTGACCGAGTAGCATCGCCTAGCGGTTCCCTAGGCTGTGCACGTAGAGGTTCCGTAGAAGGCGCTTGTTTGCTGTCGCTTCGCGAAGTTAAAACATCGACTACGTCCGCAGCGGGCGCCTTGCGGATTGCTGATTTTCTCTCTACTGGCATCAGTTGACTCCATCGATGTAGCGAGCATGCTCGACAAACTTTTCGGTCATGATTACAGCTCCCCTACTGTTGAGCTTTGTAAGAGGCGCCCTGGAGCTAACAGAATCCTGCATTGCGGTCCTGAGCGGAAGGTGCGGACTCCTTACGTTTGGGCCATAGGCAGCCTCCAGTTCGCCAATTTGGAAGGCATGCTCGCCCGTGAGAGGCGAACTGGTCTTATTGATGATGATTCCCAAGAACTCGAGTGCCGGGTTCAGGTGCGGTAGCGACTGCACCTTCTTTACTGTCTCCAGGAATTCGGTGACACCTTTAACGGAGAAGGCCGCAGGCTCCGTTATGGCTAGCACTCGATCAGCCCAGATAAGACCATTGAGCGTAAGACGACCCAGCGCCGGAGGCAGATCTATAAGAATGTGGTCGTATGCCGCCAATTCCTCCGCACCCCATGCGGCAGTTTTCAACCGCAACTCGGGAGTCATGATGCTTTCCGACTCCAGCCGCGCGAGCGATTCTGAACTAGGGATCAAATCAATACCAGGCCAAGAGGTCTCGGTGATGGCCTCACCCAGAGTGCCGGCCTCTCCCCCGTACAACACGTCGAAAATGTCGAACTCGCCAGTGCCTTCAAGTGCTTCGGTGACGTTGGCTTGAGGATCCAAGTCAATTATCAGCACCCTCTTTCCAATCAACTTCAGACCAGTGGCAAGACCGAGTGTCACAGAGGTTTTACCTACTCCGCCCTTTCGGTTCCCTATCGCAGTTACTTTCACAAGTCCCCTCAATCGCAATTAATAAATCTAGCAGTCTGTCAATCCGTCAATCCGTCAATCAATCTATCTTTACGTCATGACGTATTTATTTAGATAGGCTCCGCTTCCGCGGCGCGTGGTGCGCTGAGCCCGCGCAGCTTCTGTCTATCAATCTATCCGTCTATCTTTACGTCATGACGTATTTATCTCGGCGAGTCGCTCAATGGAGTGCTGAAGCGGCCCGCGCACGATGGGGGAGGGGGCATCCCTCCCCTCCCCTCCCCTTTAGAGCGACCGGAAGTCAATCTCCACTTCCACTTTGGAGCACTCCCGCCTTGAAGCAATACATCTATCCATCTATCTGTCCGTCATGACATATTTATTTCAGCGTTACGACCCATGGAAAGCTGAAGTGCCCGGTAATGCGCCTGGATCTGTGCGTATCAAAGCTGAGAGTAGACCACCCCAGTCTGACTGGCGCATAGACCAAAAGGCGTTAGCTGCATGCAATCATCTCCATCCCGGTCGGAGCGGCTATCGCTTGGGCGACCGATCGTCTCTACACTTGTCCGCCAGCGCGCCCAAAATAAATACGTCAAGATTGATTCCCTTGCTCCACCCGACGTTTAGCGGCCGGCTACGAGCGGAGGAAGTCTTAGCCGACTGTCCATAAAGGCCGAGTGCTCGGCCGATGGCCGCCAATATTGTGCCTGTTCGAGATCGTAGAGATACGTCTCAAGCCGCATGCCAAATTGCGGCATCATCCGGCGGTAGCCAATACTCTTCTCGTTCTGCGTCAAACACAACATTCTCTTCGACTTGAGGGGCCAGGAACCGGTCTAGGTAGGCGTGCCAAACAGCACGATCATGTCGGTTACGGCTGATCTGTTCGAGGTAGTCGTCCATGACGCCGAGTCGTGAGGCGAGCATTCGGAGGTTGACTGTGGTGGTCCTCCACGTATGGCCCTGGCGCTGGACCATACCCAGAGTTTCCATCTCTGACAGCGCGGCCGAGCATGCATTCCTGCTGACACCAGTAGCCCGCACGAGGTCTGCGGTAGTGGGGGAGTGGCGGCTACGTTCGATTGCCTCATACACCAGTGCTGTGGCATCGCTTAGTGCCCGGAATACCGGCCGGACGGCGTGAATTTTACCCTTACGCCACGTCAGTTCTCGGGCCAGTTGCTTGTACTGTTCCGGTAGTTGGATGAGGTACACGTCCGCGGCCTTGTAGCGGGCGTCCGCGATTTTTGTCAGGATCCCATCGGAGGCACTGACAAGGATCGGCAGGAGCCGCGCGATAGTGACGTGATGTTTTCCCATTGCGGCTGCCAGGGTGCGACAACCAACGTCAAGGACGTCCGTTTCCTTGGCCCTCATGTAGCCCAGTAGACCGCGAATGAGCAAGCGCAGGCTAATGCCTTGGCGGCCCTTAGCCTGCAGCCGGTGATCAAGCACGGCGTAGAGGATATTTTCCAGATCGTTCACGAGCTGGTGAAGGCCGGCACTACTGAGTTTCCCCGCCCCCCCTGTGGTTAAAGTTCGGCTTGTGTTGTTAATATGGGCACTCTTTTCCCCGTGTTTCCTGGGGCGTGGTCTCTGCGCTGCTTGTGTGAAAGTAAACGCTTGGACTTTGGTCCACTCGTAGGGCAGGAGCCGCGCCCGGCGTTCCGGGGTTCCATAGAGGGCTGCCAGACCCGGGAACTGGCCGTGGAGCTCGTTCGCAACCTGGTTTAGGGACCAGCCGCAGGCGCTGAAGTGACCCAGCACGGCCATTCGAGCCTCGGACGGGCTCTTATACCGGGCCGTGTCATACAGCCCGGTACGGGCAACCCTGCGCAGAGGGGCCTCACTCGCCGAGGTCAAGGAGAGGTGCGGCAGTGTGCCAGTGCGCTGCGCGGCGACTGCCTTGACTGCCCGGGCATTGAGGGCTCGTTTCCGGGCCAGTTCCGGCGCCAAAGCAGCACGAAGCTTGAGCAGAGCGGCGACCGGGTTGCGGCGGCGCATGATGTCGTACGCCTTGGATAGAGGAGTGATCAGGGTTTGGTGACCACCAGACTTGTGCACCGACCCGGGAACACGGATACACCCATCCGTAATGTTCTGGTGCGGACTAGGGTCAAGACTCATCGCCATCAACGCCAGTGCTTCCACCAGCTCCCTGGCTTCGGCCGCGTCCATCCGCTCCGCAAGGGGGATGTAGAGGTGTCGGCCGCCGCTTGGGGAGGAGTCTTCAACGAACGCCAGGCCGCAGGCCTGCAGGAGGTGCCGCAGCTTGGCCGCATCGGCGTTGACAACTTCTTTGAGCGCTTTAGAGGTGTCAAGGTCCAGACAGAGCGTGGCAACGTTGCCGTCCGAGCCATGAATCATGACTGCAGCGGGGGCTTTCGGCAGTGACCGGGTAATCTCTGGCGGGTTCGTTGGGCGCGGGTACTGGAACCTGGAACCGATCCAGCGACCGGTCCTGTAGGTAGATTGGCCGGCGATCAATGGAGCAAGCGCCCAAGCTTCAACCGGCGCCGGTTGTGGTGTATCTTTCGGTCGCGTCGTTGTTGACGCAGGTGGGTAGGGCTGTACCATAGACAGCAGTTACTCCTCTCCGGAGGGTACGAAAAATCCACCCACCAGGGTGGGTGTTGAAAAGTTCAGATCGTGTCCCGCCAAGAACGAGATCTGAACGGCTTACTTAACGAAGGCCCGCCATGTGCGGGCCTTCAGTTCTTAACTGGCCTTTGCGATAGGCAAGGCCTCCTGTAGAAGTTCGTCAAGATCCACGGTGTCCAGCCACTCAAGAAACACGTTGGTCACGTACGGACCAGGCTTCTGCCCGAACAGCGCAGCGAGCTGCCGGAGCTTGTTAGCCTTCTCTGGATCTTCAATCTGGAGGGCAACAGTCCATGGCTTCGAACTCACCTGAGACTGTGGCACCACTGGGCGCGTCGGCTTGGGCAGGTTAGGGACCATAGTGTGATTCTTGCGGTTAAAAAATAAATTAAGTGGGAGGCGCCGTCTCGGCGTGTCGCCGGGCTTCGTAATTAGCTCCGCTGTTGTGGTGGACAACCGGGTTCACATCCCCATGACGTGATAGCCGCCATCAACGTGCAGTATCTCGCCCGTGGTGGCCGGAAACCAGTCGGACAAGAGTGCTACGACTGCCTTTGCCACAGGTTCGAGGTTGGTCCTGTCCCACCCTAAGGGGGCGCGTCCCTCCCAGACTCCATCCGTGCTCTCGATGCCATCTATGGCTGCCACTGTGAAGTTGTCCAGGGGGCCGCACGCCACCAGGTTTGTTCGGATTTTTCGTTTGCCTAGGTGGTAGGCGAGGTAGCGGTTGGTTGCTTCGTATGTAGCTTTCGCAACTCCTGCCCAGCCGTAGATTGGCCACACCGGCGTTCCGTCGAGGGTGACGCCTACGATGCTGGCTTTGTCGTTGAGGACGGGGAGGCAGGCTTTGGCTACCGCCTGGAGCGACGCTCCAGAGATCTGAAGGCTCGTGGAGAGGTCGTCCCAGTCGGCCGTCATGAATCCTGGGCCGACTGCTTCCGGTTTGCTGGCGGAGATGCAGTGGATGACGCCGTCCAGGCTGTTTGTATGTTCAAGGATTCGGCTGCTTAGTGAGTCCAAATCGTCTTGTCTTGTGGCGTCTAGTTCGAGGACTGGACCGGGGGAGGGGAGGCGTTGAACTATCTTCTGTGTGACCTTGGATCGGCGGCCGAAGCCCGTGAAAATGAGGGAGGCTCCTTCTTGTTGGGCAAGTTCGGCCGCGGCGTACGCGATGCTCCGCTCGGTGAAAATTCCGGTGACAAGGATGGTTTTCCCATCGAGAATTCCCATTTACGCTCCTGTTCCTACCGGCACGAGGCTCAGCATGAGGTATCGGCTTAGATCTTCGTCAGCGCTTATTGGTGCGACAGCAACAGCGAACTCCTGCCATGCTTCAGCGGTGGTTCTGAGCCGAACATTAGTGGATGCCTCCGGCCCTATTTTTCCGGCAGCTGCCGCTGCCAGATGGCGCTCGAACATGAACTTGTCCTCGGGGTGGGCTAAAGCCGCCACATTGCCTTCAAAATCTGGTTGAAGTCCAAAGTGGGACCACTTGCTTGAAGTCCTGAAAGTAACTTCCTGTTGCAAGTCAATTGCGGCAAAAGCCCTGTCAGCAGCAAGCGCGAAAAGGGCTTCAGCTACAAGGCCGGCCGAGACGGGGGAAAGCCCAGGCGTGACAACTTTGGTAGGGGAATCCACCTCGCGGCTAAATCCCCGAAGCATGATCGCTTCGGGGTAATCGGGATCGTCATAGGCTCTGGCGGACATTGCGATCTGCTTTTTCCCGGGGTTTGCACTTCCGTAGCCGTAGACGATCTCGTAGGAGAGCAAGTGTCGGCTGCGGTTGTTGACTGAGATGCCGCTGTCGATGACCAGTTTGATGGTGTCTCTGTCTTTTGTGGAGATGAGCTTTGCCAACCATTCGCCGGCTGGCCCACGCTTGCTCTCGACGGTAGCTGGATCGATTCCGTAGATCTCGAAGAGGTTGGAGTCCCATAGTGAGGAGTCGTCGCCAATATTCTTGCCGGTCTGCTTGTGGACGCGCCATTGCCAAGTGCCCAGGAGGGGGGCTGCCGGGACAGGACGGCCCGGGTATTCGAAGACCCCGTAGGCACCGACGATGCGATTGCCGTCGGGGGACACGATTGGGTGAGCGATAACGGCATATTCAGAAGCACCGTACCGGACAATGCCATCAAAGGCCTCCCCGGAAGTGAGTGCCGTCCTGAGCTTTTCGAGCAGTACGGTTCTGGTACGTTCGTCCAGCCAGTTCCTCGGGCTGATTCCAGGGTGATTCTCACCGCCCACGGCCAGCAGAGAAACTCCGTCTGGCGTTGTGTCCAGGACGACCCAGCGTCCCTTTGCATCGATGCCTTGTTTAGACACGGGCAGCCTTTCGTTCTTGACGGCATGGGACCGGGGTAGCTGGAGGGCTCAGTGGAACGCCGAAGAATGAACTCAGTTGGACACCAAGATGTACCTGTCCGTCAACGGTCTTTACGATCCCGGCTGCCTCCAGCTTGGAAAGTTCGTGAGCAACGACGGAGAGGCAGAGCTCAAGCCCCTCGGCGATTTCCTCTGGTCGCTGCGGAACTCGAAGGAGGTTCAACGCGCGGAGAATCCGGAGGGAGGGGGTAGAAGCAGCGACGCATACGGCAGTGAGTGCATTGGGGTGCATGACTTTAAGCCCTAACGAATTGAGGGTTGGAAGCCAGCACACCACTGTCCAGCAGCACACTTGAGGTATGTGAGGTATAGGCCTAGAAGCTCTCCGGACCACTTTGGACCCTACCTGTAGAGTGCAAAGGTGGGCAAGTTTATGGTTGAGTCTCCAGTCGCATTTGTTATCGGAGCAACACGGGGGATTGGTAAGGCAACTGCCAGCCGATTTTTGGAAGAGGGCTACGTTGTGGCTGGCACTCATCGGGGAAGCGGCGTTGGAGACGGTGTCCACGGAATCGAGTGCGACGTCACGGAAGCTGCGGCAATAAAGGCAGCATTCAAAGAGGTAGTGGCCACCTTCGGGAGGCTCGACACCGTCGTCTATAACGCGGGCATGGCTCGTCAAGATCTTCTCATCCGAATGAGGGACGAAGATCTGAGGCTAGTTATGGAGACGAACCTTTTCGGTGCCTTTACCGCCGTCCAGGAATCCCTGAAGTACATGGGCCGTGCTCGAAGTGGATCCATTCTGCTTATTTCCTCTGAGTCGTCTCGGACTGGCATCCCTGGCTCTGCTCACTACACATCATCGAAGGCTGCTCTCGACGGCCTGGTGCGCTCCGCGATGTGGGAGGCCGGTCCGCGTGGAATCCGAATAAATGTTGTTGCCCCGGGACCTACGAAGACGGACATGTTGGCTCGAGTCGAAGAGGCTGACTTGGAACGGCTCATCGACAGTTCACCCTTAAAGCGGATAGCAGAACCTGAAGAAATTGCCGATGCCATTTTCAAGATCAGCACCCTGTCCTACCTGACTGGAGCGCTCATTCCCGTCACTGGAGGCGAAGGCCTCGGCTACTAGCCTTCCAAAGGTTCTTGTCCGGGCTGAAGCAGGTCAATACCAAGGAAGTCGTAGAGGGCTTTGGCCATTCGGTTGTACCGCTCCTTATTGACTTCCCATCTCGTTGAGCGTCCGACACGCTCCCCCCTCGGCGGGTCGCCAATGAGAATGCCTAGATCTTCAAGCTGATCAAGATTTCGTCCTACCAGGCTCGTGTCCAGCGACAGTTCCTTGATGAGCGTCGCCCGTAGTGTCGGCCCGTTCGCGTAGAGATAACCTACAATCGCCAAGCGGCTGGGCGTGCTGATGACCCTCTGGGCCAGCAGGAGATCCTCTGACCAGTTCTCCTCTGGAAGGGCGTATTTAGGCACGGTCCCCATTTTGCCCCTAAGCAGAGCGATTTTCATATTTGATTCGCTCTCATCAGCTCCCACAACCCACTTATAGAAGTTTTTAACAGATTCTTCAGTGCATTTAATGCGTTCATCATGTTACCTTTCTATCAGCAATGAGGGCATTAAACGAGTTCTTTGGCCGCGCCACTTCAGCCGCAGAGCCGCAGGCTCCCTCCGGTAGAAGGCGCTTCGGTCCGCTTCCGATGGGGTTGCGGGCCGTTTCAGAGGACGCATGAACCGCAACGGATTCATGTCTAGGTGAACGAGGAAAGGTGGGACCTCTGCGATGACAGAACTGAATTTTCCGGGCGCCCGGCGCTCGGACTTGTATGTAGAAACGGAAGAACGGCCCGAAGCAGCGTCTGCGGCCATGGCATTCGAAGAGCTGGCGGATCCGTTCATGGAGCCGGCTGAACCTGGGACCGCCGCCCCGGTCCGGGGAACGGAAAGCGGAAAGACCGCGTCGGCGACAACAGCAACGACAACAACCGCCGTCGTAGACTCACACGATGACGACCCCGAACCCATCGCACCTGCGAAGGAGGGTTTCGCGGGTTTCCTGAACCAGTTCTTCGGCGGGGCGTTCAAACTCGCACCATCAGCGAAGGAATTGGAGGCCCGCACTGTGGCTGCGGCTCAGGGCCGTTTTGAAGACCTGATCCGGCAGTCCACGTGGACCCGCGCTGTCGGTGTCCTCGTGGCAAATAAGAAGGGCACGGCCGGAAAGACACCGCTCTCGATCCTTCTCGGCGGAGTCCTGGCCGCGATCCGTGGCGGATCGGTGGCGATCCTTGAAACCTCCGATGACAAAGGCCAGCTGGCATACCGGGCTGAGGGGGATCCGCAGCTCGGGATGGGGGAACTGGTCGCCAATATCACCAATGTCCGCACCCAGTCCCAACTTCGGGGATACACGGTGACGCAAACGAGTTTTGCCTCGGTCATCGGCTCCACACCCAAGTGGCGTCCGCCACTGACCCGGGAGAACGTGCTCGACGTGGCCTCGATCGTGGATGAGCACTTCACTATCCGCGTCATGGACACCGGCAACCAGTACAGCTCAGGCCCTTTCGGGGCCGCGGTGGAGGTAGCTGACGTCCTCATCATCCCCACGATGCTTGCCCAGGACGCGGTATCTGAAGCCGTGGAACTGCTGGAGTTCCTGGAACACCAAGGGGCGGAAGCTGGCCGGCTGGCACGGACGGCAATTGTGGTGATGATGTCCGACGGCCGGCCTGAGTTCAAGCCGGCCAAGCTGAAGAAGCAGTTCGTGGACAAGGGCATCGCGGAGGACCACATCTACTCGGTCCCGTATGACTCCCACGTCGCCGAGCGCGGGGCGCTGACGCTGGAAAAGCTCGCCCCGGTGACACGACAGGCCCTGACCGCGATTGCTGCTGGCGTGGTCGCCCAAACGAACCAGAACGTCTTTGAAAAGGATCAGAACCGATGAGCGTCATCCTCTCTACCCTTGCCGAACTGTCCACAAGCGTTGACCCTGCCACCATCCTTCAGGCCGGCCCTGTGCCGATGATCGACAATCCCTTTCCCGGCATCCCGGACTTCACGTCCTTGGGCGGAAAGTTCACCGAATGGTGGCAGCGGCTCTTCGCCGTGGGGTGGGGCATTGCCCTCATCATCGCCGGCGCTTATCTGATCGTTGGCTTGGTCGCCATGGCCAAAGCGGATTCGAACAATCCCCACGCTCACGCCGAGGGTAAGAAGAAGGCCATGGGGGCCGGTATTGGCCTGTCGTGCTTGGCGGGATTCGCTGTCATCGTAGGGGCCATCCTCGCGGTGGCGGGCTGATGGTTCGCCGAAGCTCAACTGCCGATGCCCGGCGCGGATTCCCGCGCTGGGCATGGTTCGTTATCGGTATCGCGGTGGTCATTGCCTTGGTGGCCGGGGTGAGCGCCTGGTACCAGGCCGGCCCTCGGGCGGCCGGTCCGACTGCAGCTGCGCTTGCCACCACGGACGCGGCCGCGCTGCCTAACGGTTGCCTTGCGGGCGCGTCCAACGAGGCGGCTGGGCTTTTGAAGGCCCAGAAGGAAGCCCCGCACAGCGAAGCCGGGGCGGTTGGTCTTGCCGCCGCCGTCCTGCGTTGGATTGCGCAGTACCCCCGGCCCACTGCCTGGGACGGAGCCACCGTTTCCACGGCCATCCTGGCTGAGGGAGCGACGGGGACCGTCGCCAGCTTGGCATCAAACCTGGCTGCAGCCCAGCCGCTGCCCGGGGTAACGTCCGGGTCCTTGAACTTTGCTGACGGCCGCTATGTGGTCGAGGAGGCAACCCCCGACATGGTGCGGGTTACCGTTGGCGGGGCCGAGGTGCGTAACGGCAAGCCCACGGATCAGAAGATCGCTTCCACCATCACGCTCGTGTGGGAAGACGGGGCTTGGAAAGTCCGCAGCGACGGCAACGACCGGGCCCTTGATGACCTCTTCGCTACTGGTTCCTCATTCGCCGGGGGGTGCTGATTCATGTTCATGCTGATCCCGATGGAAGACAAGCCGGGCCCCGGCGGACTTGTAGGCGGCCTGATCGACGCCGCCGTTGGAGCTGTCAAAGCTACAAAACCTGCTACGGACGCCATTAGCGGTGCAGTGAACTTCGCTGCTGATCCACTGGGGGCGATCTTCACCGCAACTCGTGCGGGCGCCCAGGGGCTGGCGAAAGACCTGCTACCGGCCCTCGCTCACGCAACGGAACCTGACCTGACTGCCGATTGGTTTATCAAGGCATACGCGATCAGCTTCGCCCTATCAATCGTGGTCTGGGGCTTCCTGCTGCTCTTCCAATTCGTGGCCGTAGCCCGGGGCACCCTTGCCGGCCAGGAGTTCGCAGAAGTCCTCACGACGAAGACCGCACTGTTCTTCGGAGGCGCCCTCTTCGGACCCCTCATCGGCGTAATGACGGTCAAGACTCTAGGTTCCCTGTCGGACAGTCTCATCTCCTGGGGGATCATCTCGTCTTCCGACCGGATGCTCCAAACCATGGATTCGATGCTCAAAACCGACGCGGCCGCTGTGCCGGGTGGCGTCATCGTGGGAATCCTGCTGATGGTGTGCATGATCATCGGGCTGTTCGTCGTGGTCATCATGCTCGCCGTGATGCTGGTTACCTTGTACTTCTCCGGCGTCATGGCCCCGCTGGGGATGGTCTGGTTCACCTCATCCAAACATGGCTCCTTCGGCCGGAAGATCCCGCTTCTGTGGTTCGGCATCCTCGCTTGCCACCCGCTGCTGTTCTTCATGCTCGGGATCGCCTACAACATGATCGCCGCGTCCGCGTCCTGGATGAAGTGGAGCGATGGTCTGGGCACCCTGATGAACATCATCGCTTCCTTTATCGCGCTGATGATTGCAGGGCTGGCGCCGATGATCTTGATGAAGTTTGCGCCGGTCATCCCGTCGGGGGCCGGAGGTCAGAATGGCCCCTCCCTGACCCCTCCCCGGAAGGAGTACGGGCCCCAGAGCATGCGGGACGTGAAGGACTTGAACCGCGGCGGCTCCAGCGGCTCAACCGGGGTTGATTCGACACCGGGCGTCCAGGGCTCATCGCAGGACCAAGCGGCTGCTCCGGAGGAGGGATCCCTTGTCCGCAAGCTCCGTGAGCTGAACAGCGGTTCGCACGCCGATGCAGGGTCCACTCCGGGCGGCGCAGCCGGAACTCCTGCAGGGGCCAGCACTGCTGCACCCAAGCCCGGCGCTGGGGTTAGCGCACCCGCGTCCGCCGGCGCGGCCGCGCGTGGATCTGGTGGTATGGCTGCAGCTGGTGCAGCTGAATCCGCAACCGGAGCCGGTGCGGCAATTGGCGTTCCCACGCTGCTGGCCGCTGGTGCCGTGGCGGCAGCCGAGAAGGCCAAAGACCTGGGCGAAAGCGCAGCACGGCTCGGCGCTGCTGGTGGAGAGTACGCCGCCGGTGGCATGGACGACGAAACCGAACGGTACGGGGGATAACCGATGGCGACACGATTCATTGGGGGGGAATCCGGGCACCGGAGCTTCTTTGGCGGGATCAAGTCAAAGAGCCAGCTGATCGGCCTGGCCGGGTGTGTATTCATAGGCTTCTTCGGCATGATGTTCACCGGCTGGCCGGGCCTCTTGGTCGGTGTGCTGTCCGGCGTGATCGTCTACCTCATGACGGCCGCGACGCACCGCGGCTCCTACTGGGACCGGCGCAAGAGACGGCTGCGCTGGAAAGAACGCCAGAAGACCGGCACCGACCGGTTCATCCCATACAGCGCAGCGGCCTGGGAAGAAGCCAGCGCTCTGGCCAATATGGTCAAGAGCAAGGAAGAGAAGGCCAGGATCATGGGCGCCGTCCGGTCCCGCCCGGATGGAGCCGACGGTATGGGCTGGCTTGACTCCCGGACAGGGAAGCCCGGTATCGCCTGGCACGCCCCGGTGGGGGAGGAGCCTTACCTTTCGGTCGCCTTCGAAGTCTCCGGGCAGCTGCGCGGGGCCGAGTCACCGCGCAAGCAGGAGCAGGCCCAAGCAGGGTTTGGGTCCATGCTCGCGGGCTTCGCCCCGGCCTCGAAACTCATCAGCGGAATCCAGTCCATCACCCGGGTACTTCCGCCCGATCTGGCTCTGAATGAAGCCTGGGTTGAGGATCATCTGGCCGCAGATGCCCACCCTAAAGCTGTCCGCTCGTACCAGGAGGTGCTGGAGAGGACCGGCCGGGACACTTTCGTCCAGCGCCACCTGATCGTCGGCCGCTGGCCATTGACGCCCGACTTCTACGCCACCGCTGCCCGGTACGGCGCGGGACGTGACGGCTGGCGCCTGTTGATGGCCGCCGAGGTCTCCTCGCTGGCCCGTTCCCTGCGTGCGGCGAAGCTGGGGCAGGTACGCCCGCTGACCGCCCGGGCGGTAGTGGCCATGATGTTGCACCAGCAGAATCCGTCGCGGCCGCCGTTGATGGTTTCCGGCGTCAAGGCCGACCAAATGGGCCTCCCCTCACAGGATCAGTGGAACTCCACCTGGGTAAAGGGAACCGATCCGATCACTGGCGAAGAGGTCGTCTGGGGCCACCGGACGGCGATGATCAGCGCCGAGAACATGGAAACCGGTGAGCGCACCCCGTACTGGCTGTTGTCTTTGCTCCACAACGCCGGCTCCGGAGCCCGGACGCTGAGCTTCCAGCTGGAGACCGTACCGGCAGACCAGGCGCGTTTGCTGGCCTCCAGGGACGTCGTGCGTGACATGGCCGCAGTAATCGCAAAGCAGAAGAAGGGCCAGCTGGTCGATCCGACAACGGACGTGAACCTGACATCGGCCAGGGCGCGCGGCAATGACCTGCTGCCCGGCACCGGGCACCACGGCGTGAACTGGGTGGGTTTCATTACCATTTCCGCCCGGACGCAGGCAGACCTGACCGAGGCCGCACGTCGGCTGGAGGAGACAGCCGGAACCTCAGCCGGCATCCAGAAGCTCGAATGGCTGGACACCTATCAGTCAGCGGCGGCCGGCACGACGTGGCCCATCTACCGGGGCACGCGCCCGGCAGCCCCAACGATTGGAGCAAGGATGATGAACCAGCTTGCAGGACGTGGCGAGAAGGAAGAGAAGGTTGCCTGATGGGCGCTGTCGAAGAACTCAGCAAGGAAGCCATTACGGAACCGCGGGAACAGGGATTTCCGCTCATTACCGAAGCGGAGCAGGCAGTGAGCATAAACGATCCCTCCGCGAAGGGTTCCTGGATCCGCGGCGTCCCGGTGCTGCGGATATTCGCCGCACCCGAGATCGAACAGGTACAGGTTGTGGAGTCGGGGGAGTGGCCCCCTTACACAGAGCAAGGGACCCGGTTGAGGGTCAACGAGCGGAGGGCGAAGAGCGGCTTCTACGCCCCGGCCTTCCAGGGCGCGCCGACAACCACGCGGCAGGCCGAAATTCTGAACACAGCCTTGATCGCAGCACCTACCGGCGTCGAAGGCGTCGCTGCAGGCCGGGACGTCTTGTCGCAGACAGCCATCAGCAAAGACCCGTTCACGGACTACAACTCAACTCCACGCCGAATCACCTCTACCAACGTGCTCGTCGTCGGTGATGTGGGGGCCGGCAAGTCGGCCTACACCAAAACCGTGTACGTGATCCGTCCCCTGATCCTCCGGCACCGCCGGGCGGTTGTCTTCGACAAGAAGAACGAGAAGGGCGAGGGTGAATACTCGCCGATCGTCCGGGAGTTCAACGGCGATCACATCAAGTTCGCCATGGATGGATCCGGCGTCATCTTCAACATCATGGACCCCGCCATTTCAGGGGTGAACGATGACGGTCTAAACAACCAGCTCGTCTACCTGAACACGATCCCGGCACTGATCAGGGAAGGAAACGGCCCGGACGAATGGGAACGCAAAGCGCTGCGCCTGGCCTACCGCTCCATGATGAGGAACTTCGAGGGCGGGCGGACCCCAACAACGGCGGACCTGCACGACCTCTTGGGCGTCATCGACCGTAACGACTCCACTTTGGCTGGTATGAGCCCGGGAACCTTGGAGCGGCTGCACGAGAGCGGCATCTCGATGCGGTTCTGCTTCAACGAGCTATTGGAAACATATGGCTCGATTTTTGACGGTGAGACGTCCAAAAAGGTGCGGTTGAACAAGAACCTGACCTCATTCGATATCTCCCAGCTGCCGGACACCGGCCCGGCCATACCCATGGTGATGGGCCTCGCGAACCTGTGGCTCCTGGGCACGGTTCGCCGGCCTGAGTACCGGGGCATCCGGACCAACGTGATCAACGAGGAGGCAGGCCACATCCTGGGAGGCCCGCTGGCCGTCCAGCAGCGGTCCAACATCAAGCTTTCCCGAGGCCTGGGCCTGTCGAATATCTACAACATCCACAAGGGAGCCACTGACGTTCCGGCGGGATCCCCGGGCATGGCAGTGATCGAGGAAGCGCAGACGGTGCATATCTTCCGCCAGGACAAGCCCGAGGCCGCCCAGTGGTGCGTCCGGACATTTGGCCTGAATCCGGAGTCCGCGAACGACATCATGGTCCTCCGGAACGGCCACCACCTGCTCAAATCCGGCGCGGACGCACCCGAAGTAGAGATTGAGCACGTTCGTTCTGCCTGGGAAGTGGAAATGACCGACACCGATTCGGCGCTGCGCGAGACCGACTCCGCTTACGCGGAAGTGGCCTAAAGGGGGGAAGACCATGAGTGAAAACGTCACCGTAGAGAAGCACAACCCGTCCAGTTCGACGGTCAAGAAGACCGAGCGTGAACTTATCGTCCTTGCCATCCTTTCCGGCGCCCTGTGGCATATGGCCCTGGTTTGGACGACGGGCCTTGCCTTCTCGAACTGGCCTGCAACCTGGAAAGCACTGATTGGTTCGCTGATCGGGTTGGTGGCACCGGAAAAGGCGACGTCTCCGGTGGCAGTGAACGGTCACCCCTCCAACGAGTGGGGCTGGCCGCTCACCGTCTGGATCCTCCTCGTGGTTCTCCTGATCGCGGCGTACATCGGGCTGTTGTTCGGGGTCACAGCGCTCCGTGCCCGCCGCCGGAAGGCCAAGACCGGGGAGAAGGGGATGAGCACCGCCAAGAGCTTGAAGACGCGCATCGAAGGCGTCGACGGTTCTTCCCTGGCCCCGGCCGTGTACGTCCTTGACGGCAAGCAAATCGCCATCCGCACGGAAGATACCGCCTGCACAGTTGCCCCGCCCAAGTGGGGGAAGACCACCTACATGGTCGCGGGCATGGTGGCCGACGCCGCCGGGGCAGTGATCACCACCAGCACCCGCCCGGACGTGCTGCGCCTGACGGTAGGTGTGCGGAAGGACCTGGGCAAGGTCTACGTCGCCGACTTCGACGGACTCAGCCAGTACCCCGACAAGCTCCGGTGGAACATGGTGGCCGGCTGCGATGACCCGCAGATCGCCTCCGAACGGGCCTCGGCCATGGTTAACGCCATGCCCCGGACCGGTGCACCGTCCTCGGCAGACCGGTACTTCGACTCCGGCTGCGTCATGATCCTCGAAGCACTGCTGCACGCCGCCGCCCTGAAAGAAGGCGGCTCGATGCGGGATGTGCTGCGGTGGTCCCAGAACTTCACCGAGCATGAACCGGCGAACATCCTCCGTGCGAAGTCCCCGACGGTGAAGACCTGGGCCGGGAACCTCGACGAGTGGTGCCGGCAAAACAACCCGGACACCATCGGCAACACCAAGACCACCCTGGGCAAGATCACCGGGCCGATGAAGAACGAGAACGTTCTGTCGATGCTCTGCCCCACGGCCGATGATCCAGGCATCGACGTCAACACCTTCACCGAGGCGGCGAACACGCTGTACTGCCTGACCCGCGTGTCCATGAACGCCTCGACGGCCCCGATTGTCACCGCCCTGGTCGAATCCCTCGTCCAAGCGGCAATCCGCACATCGGGTGCCATGGCGTCCGGGAAGCTGGACGTGCCGCTGTCCGTCATCCTGGATGAAGCGGCAAACACCTGCGCCCTGCCATCGCTGCCGTCATTGATGAGTGAAGGTGGCGGCAACGGCATCCACACATCCGTGTTCGTCCAGACCTACTCCCAGCTGGTGAACCGCTGGGGCGAGGAAGGTGCGGAAACGATCTTCGATTCCGCAGCAGCCAAGACAGTTTTCGGCGGCATCTCCGACGTGAAGTTCCTGACCAAGATTTCCGATCTGATCGGCAAGCACTGGGTGGAGCACACCTCCACTTCCTCCTCGACCGGCAAGGAGGGTGTGCCGTCCGTCAACATCTCCAAGTCCAAGCAGCTCGATCAGAAAATGCGCGTCGACGAAATCCGCAAGCTGCCCCAGGGCAAGGTCTTGCTGATGTACCGCGAGATTGAAGCCGTCGTCAACGTCGTGCCGTGGTGGGAACGGCCTGACAGCGCAAAGTTCAAGGACTCCCGCGTATGGTGCCTGAACAAGGAAGGCATCACGGCCGAGACAGCGGCGAAGGCAGCGGCGGCCGAAACCGCTGCAGAAGCGAACCTGGCGGCCGCCTCGTGAGCGACGACCAGGCAAATGCCGCCCCGGGCGCCGAGGTAATTCCTGATCTGCTGGACAGGCTGGACAACGTAGAGGAATTGGCGGCCCAACTCTTTGAGGAACTGAGCAGCTACCCGGCCGGCGGGCCTTGGTTCTGGGAGGAACTTAAGCCCGAACAGCGTAAGGAACTATGGGCCGACCTGGCCGGGTTTGTCGTCTGGTTGCAGAACAGGATCCTGCGTCACTCATCCAACTCCGCGGGCTGGATTCCCGGATGCTGGTACCGTCACCCTGACGCCGTGGAAATGTTGACGGCGCTGATGGTGGCACACAAGGCCGCCTACCGGGCCAAGTCGAAGAAGCCCTCATTCGAGCTCACGGAGTGGTTCAGCCGGGCGCTGTGGCCGACGATGGACACCTTCTCCCAGCGCAGCACTTTCAAGAACTGCCTGGAGAGTCTATCGCACTACGACGCCACCGGTTCCGGGCTGGAGCTCAAGGCTGAGACCACGGAGTTCGCAGCATTTGTTGCGGAGGAGACCGCCACAGCGGGCTCCGACGGCGACGGGCCGGTTTCAGCCGATGCGTAAGACCGGCCTGTTCCTGCTGATCCCCGCGCTGCCGATACTGGTCGTGATCGGCCTGATCGGAGTCGCACTGATTTCCGTCGGCGGCAACGCATCGCCTGCCCAGGCAGCCGCGTGCGTGAGCGTCAACGGGGCCAGCTTCAACGAGAAGGACGTCCCGAACGGGTGGGGGCCGCTCGTTTCGAAGGCTGCCGGTCTTGCCGGGATCCCCGCGTCCGTCCTTGCCGCCCAACTGGAAGCCGAGAGCAATTGGAATCCAGGAGCCACGTCCCCGGTAGGAGCGGCCGGCCTTGCCCAGTTCATGCCGGGAACCTGGGCCACCTACGGTGACGGAGGTGATGTGACCAACCCCGCCCATGCCATCGCTGCACAAGGGCGGTACATGGACGCGTTGGTGAAGGAGCTGCTTCCGGTTGCCAAGAGCAGCGGCCAGGACGTCATCAGGCTCGCCCTGGCAGGCTACAACGCAGGCCCGGGGGCAGTGCAGTCCTTCAAGGGAATTCCCCCGTACGCCGAAACCCGGGCCTATGTGGACAAGATTATGGGCACAGCGCAGACGAAGTACGGTGAATCCTGCCCGGCCAGCGGCATCGAGATTGGTGCCCTGACGGGCAAGTGGTCCAACCCGCTGCCTGGGTCTACGTTCACCTCGGGATACGGGCCGCGGCCTACCCCGCCAGGGACGCAGGTCATTGGCGGGAACTTCCACTACGGCATCGACTTTTCAACGCCCGGGGCCGGCGGGACCGTCGTGGCCGTGATGGACATGAAGATCGTCATCGCCCACGAGCTGCAGTCCAGCAGCGGTACCTGGGTGGCCGGGGTGAGCCTTGACGGCAAACTCACCGCGACTTATTCCCACCTGGAGCAAGGATCCCTGCGCGTCAAGGAAGGCGACACCGTCTCCGCCGGGACCCCGCTTGGCACCGAAGGCGCGACCGGCAACGCGGCAGGACGGCATCTGCACTTTGAAATGTACGAGGGCGCCCCTGTTGATCCCCGCCTGGGCGGGGTCGATCCCAAGCTGGGCGAAGTGAAACCCATCGATCCAACACCCATCCTGAAAGGCAAGGGCGTTCTATGAGGCTCCCCAAGACACTGGCCGCCATCGTTCTGACGGCCACACTGCCGCTGGCCGGCTGCGCACAGGCCGGCACTGAACAACCTGCTCCATCGCCTTCGTCCACGGCTACGCCGAAGCCTGCGGCCTTGTCCGTCACGGTCCAAAAGCTTCTCGAGGTGGACCGGGCGCATCCGGATAAGGTAGCTGCCACGTTTGCTGACATCATCACGCGGTGGGACGTGGCGAACGACAGGACGGAATCCGCGGCTGCGGTGCGCGCCCAGCCTTTGATGATCCCCGAGCTGGCGAAACGAACAGTGGAGCCGGAGCGCAATGCCTCGCAGGCCTTGTGGCTGGAACTGGCCCCGCTGGGCGCGTTTTCCGAACCGACGATCGGACCCGGAGTACCCGTAGACGGGGACGAAGGAACAGACACCGAAGACGTGGCCTACCGCAACCTCACAGCCACGTGGACCTGGCGGGACGCAGACGGCAAACACCTCAAAGATGACCAGCGGAAGCGCAACATCTTCCTGGTCCTGACCAAGAGCAACGGTGTCTGGTCCGTGGCGGACTACGTTACTGAAGACCTGCCTGCCTAACACCCATAGTCTCGGAGGGCCGGCAACCATCCCACCTTCTTGCCGGTCCTTCGTCTCCTCTCCCGACCCGGGAGAGGAGTAGAGACCGCCGTCCCGGTTACGGCTGGTAGCCGGGACGCCGGTCTCTTTGCTGCTGCGGGGCCAATGCGGTGCGGCTCTCCGCCTCGGCCGCGAGCTGGCCGCGCAGCTGCTTCAGCGCTGCCGTGACCTTCGCCGCACCGTCAGGTTTCATGATGGTTTGTGCGGCCTGCGCCAGTGCCGCCTCAGTGCGGGGTTGTGAGGGCATGTTCGGCTGGCGGGACTGCTTCAGGTAAGCGTTCGCTGCCGCCACGAGACGCCGGGGTTCGTTAGTGGCCACCGCCAGGGCCACCTCCTGGTCGATGCTCTTCCCGGCAGTGCCGGCGATCCGCCGTATGCGCGCCAGTGCTTCGCTTTCGGAGCCGTCGAACACTACACTGGAGGCAGAAGCAACAGCGGGCCCTCTGCCCCGGCCATGGCCGGATTCATGGGAGACAGTCTGCTGGGCCCCCGGACTTTGCTGCGGCAGATGGGGGTTGCTTCGTTTAACGGACACGTCAGCCCCATCTACGTGCAGCACGGTCGAAATGTCCTGCAACGGTGCGAACCATTGTTTGTCGCCGACGGCGAGGTTGCGCCGGAAGGCCCACACACTTAGGTCAGCGGCCCACAGCAGGGGTTCCTTGGCCGGTGAGGTGTGGTGGACGTGGACATGACGATGAACGGTGCCGGCGGATCGTAGTTGTTTGATCACGCGGGCATCGTCGGCGTCCCCGCCCGGATGGGACCGCGCGTTGCGCGACTCGACAACGAGCAGCCGGACAGCGTTTGGCCCGGATCCGCGCGTCAGCTCCTTGGTCAAGGCGCCCAGGCATTCATGCCGTGCCGTCTTCATGGCTGGATCGTCCCGGCGGATCTGTGTCTGCACGGTGACGATGTTGTACTCGGCTGCTCCGGCAATATAGTCGATCATCTCCTTGATGACCCGCTTCCCAGCAGGAGTACGGTACGCCTCGGTCGTATGCCAGTAAGTGCTGCCGGGAATGTCCATCAGGACATCGCGGACGAGCGCCCCCTGGTCGCGGCCGACGATGACGGCCGACATCGAATAGAAGGGCCGTTCATCCGAATGCAGCGGTTCCCGGTAGGACTCATCGATGAACGCCACCGGCCCTGACGTTGTCCGGTACAGATCGGCCAGCGATCTGTCCTTCAGGCCGAAGCCGTGCATTCCCCCCATGGACCCTGCCTTCTCTGTCGGAAGCCTAAAGCCTATAGGGGTGCCATGACCTTCCAGAAAACCCGCAAACCATCACATCAGGCTGCATCTCGGCCCACACACACCGTTCTCTGACTGGGGTGTCCGGAAGTCGCGGTGTTGCTGCATCGTGGAACCTGCTCGCCCTCGTTCCCTTTCCTGGGCGAGCCGCCCTCCTTCGGGCTGCTCGGTCCCGCCGCCGTGCAGTAACGCGACGAAGGGCGACCGGTTCGTGCCATCCTGAGGGGTATGGCGCGAACCTGGTTATCGGTGACGGTGGAACTGCTCGGTGGTCGTGGTGAGGAGCTGTGGCCCTGGCCGGGGCGGGTCTTCGCGGTCGGACCGTCTCACACTTTCATGGATCTCGCCAACGCCATCAACGATGCCTTCGCCCGATGGGACCGCTCGCACCTGTCATTGTTCACCCTGGATGACGGCCGGTTAATCACCGACCAAGAGACGGGATCCGAGATGGCCGCCTCCCGTGGCGGCCCGATCATCACAGCAATCGACATCGCAGTTACCAAGGTCGCCCGGACTCTGGAGCCGGGGTCTGAGTTTCAGTTCATGTTTGACCTCGGTGATACCTGGATGCACCGATGTGTCGTCGCGGAGGCCAAGGTCGACCCGCTGGAGGTACTGGGCGTTCGCCCTGATTCCCCGCTGCCCTACTGGGGCTGGGGCCGCATCCCAGACCAATACGGGCGACGGTGGGCTACCGATAATGGGGAGAGCCGGGTCCCGGCGAAACCGAGCACCCCACATCCGATGCTGCTGCACGCCTGGCCCGCACAGGTCCAGGCGCCGAGGCTCGACCTGCCCGAGCTGCGTCAAGCCATCGTGGCAGCAGACGCGGGTCGTTTCCTCTCGGCCCTGACCGGATGCTACATCGATGACACCCTGCAGCAGGTGGGTGCCGGTATACCGATGGCTCTGGAGCACAGACGCCAGGAAGCTGAGCCGGTGGCACTGGCGGTCATCAACCGGTTGACCGGGCGCGGCTGCGCCGGGGATCAAGTGCTCGCTGAGGACCTGTTGGCATCTCTGCGCCGCGTGCCGCTGCCCGGCCGGGTGGTGCCGGTAGACCTTGACATGCTCAGCACCATCCTCGAGGGGGACCCCGATCTGTCTACCGGTGGCTACCTCGACGTGCACACCGGGCAGGTTTACGACGACACTGCCACTGACCCAATAATCGTGGGGCACGACACAGCGATCGACGTGGAGGAAGAGCCGGACCGGTGGCTTCGACTGAACCGCACAGGTTCTGGGAACGGCTGGCAGGACATGGAGGCCTTCGCCGCGCGGCAGCACGATGGAACCCTCCGAGAGCGGCTGGAACGGGCGATCGAGGGCAAGGGCGCCTTCCGCCGGTTCCGCGACCTCATCCATGCCGAAGACTTGACCGAACACTGGAACGCCTACTCCACCGACCGCCAGATGGGCCGTGCCCGCGACTTCCTCGCTGACAATGGCATCCGCGTGGGCTAAGAACTGGGCTCGGCCGGGTGGTTCCCCGGCGTACGGAATCTCCCAGGCCAGCTTGGCCACCCGGATCCGGAGGGTCTTTACTGTCACGTCAAGTCCAGTGTCGGGTACGGTGAATCCGACACACCCCTGGAACATTCAGATCACCCCTGATGGGGAGCGGGCAGGAAAACTCATGGCCGGTATCGAAATGCACCCCGACGACCACAACGAGATCGGCGACGCCCTTGAGTGGATGCGGCTGACCTATGCGCTGGACTACCCGGCCCGGCCCGACTCCTGGGAACGGCCCGAAGACTACCCGCAGTCCTGGAGCGTACGCGCCTACATCGAGGCGGACATCCTCGAACCCGACGACGACACCCTCGAGGTCGAGGCCGACGCCCACGGCCGGGTCACCGTCGCGGAAGCCCACGTCTACCTGATCCCCGACATCGGCGACGTCAATCTCTTCGACACCTTGGACGCGCACAGCGCCGAACTGTCCCAATTCGCCGAAGCGTTCATCGCCGCAGGCTCCGAGCCCTGTCAGCTCAGCATCGAGGGCGGACCAGTCCTCGACGGGGACCTGATGATTGTCTCGTGGGTGAGCGTCCAGCCGCGGTTCCGGGGGCACAGGGCCGGGCACCAAGTGCTCAAGGCCGTACTCGACGCCATAGGCCGAAGTACCGTCGTAACCGTTCTGCGGGCGGCGCCCGGGCTCCAGGACGGCGTCGACGAAGGATCCGCAAAACACCGGATGGAATGCCGCGGCCTCGCCAAATACTGGGGTGAGCTTGGGTTCCGTCCCCTGGACGGCAACATCATGGTCCTGACCTACGAGGACATGCTCGTTATGCTCGAGGACGATGACCCGGAAGACGTAGATATCGACGAGCTGCGTGATGTGCCGCTAATGCAGCTCTCCCAAGAGCAGCGCGACGCGGTGTTCAGGAACCTCCGAACCAAAATCGACGAATTGCCCTGACGCCAGGAGTCCAAGGCTCAAAGGTGGGGACTAGAAGCTGTCCAGTAGTTGGGGTCAATCCGGGTTATCCACGGCTGGAATTGGGAGCCCTTAGATAGCTCCCTTCGCAGCAGTAGCGGTGGATAACCCATCAGGATTGTCCCCGACTGTGGGCAGCGGAACGGCCCTTCCCCGTGCAAGCTCCTCAGCGGGTCTGGCTGTCAGGTTTGAATCTAAGACAAAAGGGTGGGGGAGTGTAAAAACCGCCCAAGGGACCCTATTCTGACGCGCTTTTTCCTCGCAGCTGACGTCAGGTTGGGGTGTACTTATCAGGTATGGCCCACAGTAAAGTTCTGCCGGGGGGCCCTGCTGATCGGACATGAGATATGTTCCGCGCTTACTGGTTAGTTGTGCGCGGGCGCAGGATCAGGTCGCTGAACCGGCTGGCGGCGGTAGAAACATCGATGGTGGGATCGATGAGCCACTGCAGCCGTAGCCCGTCGATGACGGCGAGCATGAGGGTGGCTCGGGTGGACGGGTCAAAGTGTCCCACTGCGAGCGTGTCAGTCCGCTGCGAGAAGTCCTTCACCACACGCTGGAATCCCGCCTGCCGCCGCTTGAAAAATGCATGGGCGGGATGCTCCGGGTTACTGGAGGCGACGGCCAGTGCCAGCCAGTTTTTGGTCGCTTCCCGGTCTCGCGTCTCAATCTCGAGAAGCAGCGCCAAGGCTTCCTTGTCGGTCGCGCCACCGGAGATGGCTAGCTCCAGTTCCAGTCGTTCACGGTGTTCCTGGTCTTCCAAAGCACTGATCAGGAGTTCGGCTTTACCGGGGAAGTGGCGAAGAAGACCCACATGCGTCATTCCCGCCCGGGCTGCTATATCACGGAGCGATGCCCGTTCGAACCCGTGCTCGGCCACGCTCGCTATGACCGCGTCCAGCAGAGCATCCCGGCGGGACGAAGACCGCGTTGCTGGCATATTAGTCATCTACCGCTCCTAGCTGCGACTTCCCAAGGTCTCCGGGTTTTGCATTCTCGATTCGAGCGGCATTGCCCTCTTTCAAATGGGGGAGGCTGCCACTCCCTCCTCGTCCTCTCTAGCCTATTCCACGAGGTGGTATCGGTCCGGTCCGCGCTTGGAAAACGCGGAGCCCGTGGGTATCTTTTCTTGCTGCTTCATCTTGAGATATGGCATGCCGAAGGGGCAGGCCCCGAAGAACACGGGAGACCTCATCCGCTACGAGAGGTCCGAGGGCGTCACGTTCAGAAGCCGGCGGGAGTTGGGGGAAGTGGGGCCGCCAGGAATCCGTCTAAGCCCTGAGGACGACATCCTCCCCGGCTACGGCATGAAGGAGCGGTGTTGCGGTGCAGAATCGATTAACTTCGTCCGCTGCGAGGCGTCCAAGAGCTAGGCATTCGGAACCGACCGACCCTGCGGTATGGCCGGTGAGCATCACATTTGGCAGTCGATATAGGGGTGAGTCATTAGCCGGTGGCTCGGGCCATGTCACATCGAGTATGGCGAAGAGGTCCGGCCGGTTCGCGAGGACTTCGATCAAGGCCGGCTCGTCCACGATGGCGCCCCTTGAGGTGTTTATGAAGGTGGCACCTTCCGGCATAGAGCTGAAGAGTTGCTTACTGACCAAATTTTCAGTGACGCCCGGTATTAACGGTGCGTGAACGCTCACCAAGCGGCTTTCACTGAAAAGCACCTCCAAGCTTTCAGCCCGACGAACCTCCGATCTGGCAAAGTCCTCGTCCGACACATAGGGGTCCCAGACGAGGACGTCTGCGTTGAGGATACGAAGCCTCTCCCGGAGTTTCCGGGCGATGGAACCGAACGACACAAGCCCAATGGTTTGCCCGTACGAGCCCGGTCCAGCGGAGAATCCAGGAAGACGGCCGTGTGCTCTCATACTTTCCTGCGCCCGGTAGGTACCTTTCAACGCGAGCAGAATCTGCGCCAGAACGAAGTCGGCCACGTATTCATTGTTGGCATCAGCAGCACTGACTACTTTGATATCCCGGGCCCATACGTCCGTAGAAATGAGCTCTCGGATTGAACCTGCGGTGTGGAAGATGGCCTCCAGACGAGGCATTCCCGCAAGTGCTAAGTCGTCTATTGGAGGTGTTCCCCAGCCCGTTATGAGGATTTGCACGTCAGGGTTTGGTTTCCATCCTGAGGTCCACAGCTGTTCCGTGGGACGCTGGAGATCAGTGGATTCTTCCAGGATGCCCATGGCCGCGGGATCAAGGACGAGTTGACCGACGCGGGGATGAATGGCCAACAGGGCAACTTTGCTTTTCACGCGGCACTTCTTTCCATTGCGTCCTCAAGCCAGGTCTTGAGCTGCCGCGCCTCCGAGGGCAAAAGGGAAGCGTCGTCATTGGGTAAAAACTCGAGGAGCAGATCTGTCACAGAAGGCAGTTGCACCGTCAGGCGAACCGCATTTCTCCACATCTCTGCCCTCGTATCGAGCAGATGCCGGTCGAATTTGCTGCCCCACGAAAAGACGTGCACAGTGGAGACTTTGCTACCCAAATGTTGAAGATCTTCAAGTGCTTCCTCATCAGTGGCACCGATACGGGGTTGCCAGTATGTCGTCACTTCGTCGCCGAGGTCATGGAGGAGTTGGAGGGTGGACTCGGCGGTATCGGCGAGGGTGCCGAGGTGGAATTCTACTGACGTTTCCAATCCAGCTTTCGCTGATTTCGTGCAGAATGCCTGGAGCGACTCTGTGATCATTCGGCGCTCGTGTGGATCTGTTTGCCCGGAGCCCGTTGGTCCGGCCCAGACCCGAATCCGAGGTGCACCGAGCGCCAGTGCGCTCCCGATGACAGCGTCTGCTTCTTCTCCGGGGGGCTTCGACCATGGGAATCGAAAATAAGAACCGTAGGAAGAAACCGTTAGTCCCGCAGCGCGCGTTTGCGCGCCTATAAGTGCCGCCAGTGCACTGTCACCTGCCGGTACATGTACATCTGAGCCCCATTCAATGGAGTCCAGCCCTGCCTGGGCGGCGAGTTCTATTACCTCTTGAGGTTTATGCCCTCTAAGGGTTACTGAACACAGTCCCACGCGCGGGCGGCTGCCTTCCAGAGGCATTTCTTCAGGTGAGGGGACAAATTGCACGTTGTACCTCCAATAGATCGCGTGCTTCACCGAGGTCAACGCCGAATGCGAGCGTTTCAGACTCAAGGTCGCCCTCGAAGTCCATCCCGGCCCTCGGGAGAATCGAGCCGGGCTTGCTCAGCCCCGTGATGCCGGCGGTAAGCGACCGGGGAGCTACGTCCGTAATGTCCATGCATAGGTTGTTGTCGTTTGACACATGGATTCCCCAATGCACCGTTCGCGCTCCAAAGTATGGGCCTGCATCCCTGGCGCCCCCGGGGACCGCGTCTTTGTTGTTGATGGTGATGGCAGTTCTGAGGTTCTCGAATGGCATTTGGCGATGGGAGTCAAAAGTTCCGGTCTGCATAAGGCCCCGGCGGTAGACATTCCCGCTGGAAAGACCTTCGACGTTGATTCCGTGGAGGTAGCTTCCCTCGACCGCGGGAGTAGTGCATGGCTCCAATTCAAAGTTTTCGATCAAATTGTCATGGGACTGGGTGCGGCATGCCACAAAGTGATGCATGGATCGGCCTCCTGCGGAAATGCCTGTCAGGGTGCACGACTTCGCAGAGGTCAGGCTGAAGGCACAGTCTGCGTTCAATACGTGCACCTCGGAGGCCCAGCAGTCGTAGACGGCTTGGAAGCAGACCCCGTTGGATCCGGGGTTCATGTTGTGGGTCGTTTGTTTCCGTAGCGCGTTTTCGATGGTGAGTCCCTCAACACCGCTGTTGTATACGGTTGGCCCCAGGGCTCGCAGTCGCGCCGGCATGTCAGCGTCGATCTGTATCTTCAGCGGCTGTTCGAACCGGACTTTGCCCTCAAGAACCTCCAGCGCCTTGACAGGCCAGGACCAGGTGAAGAAGTCATCGCCCCGGGATGGACCAGCGATGGTAGCAGCGCGGGTTTCCCAGTCATAACCTTCGGCCCCGTGCACGTCTCCTGCCATGTGCCGGAGAAGACCGTAATCGGCTCCGATTTCCCATTCCAGCAGGATCATGTCACCGGGGACTATTTTTGAGGTGTCCGAAACCGGAACTAGGTGAGATCCCCGTCGGGCAGGCCCGGCCTCAGCCAGGATCTCGCCAGCGACCCAGCCTTCCTTGTGCCCTCCAGCGCCGGCCCAGGCCGAGCGCTGAGACAACTCGAACCGCTCACGCGCAATGATGAAGATTTGTCCGCCAGTCCATGACCAGCCGCTTGAGGCCCCGTCAGGTGCCAGGGCCGGTCCTAAGTGATGGCTTAGAGGATGGGGAAATACAAGGGTGGTCCTGTTCTTTCCGCCACCGCGGAGTACAACATTGGAATCGTGTATAAATAGGGGTCGATGCAGCACGAAGCGCCCTGGGGGCAGCTCCAGCATTCCCCCTCCTGCGGCACCAATCTGGTCCAGGGCAGCCTGTATCGTGGCTGACTGGTCATCGTCGATGTTTGGTCTGATTCCCCATTCCGAGCCCTTGGTGACAGTAGCCTGGCCAGAGCCGGGAGCCCCCATTCCGCGGTTCCATCCAACTCGCCGCCAGTCGCCGACGGTGGGATGGGAGGAGGGTGACGAGGCCCAGGCCTCAATGATTGCCGCTACGTCTGGCGCGCAAGGCAACGAGGTTGTGTCGCGGGGAACCGATGTCTGGACGCCCATTACCGCACCGCCTTGACCTTCGTCAGAACGATGAGCCCACCGATTAGAGCCAAGGCGCCACCGACCAAGTACAGGATCGTATAGTTCTTCTCGCCGCCCGCGGCTCCAATGGTGATGAGTAGTGTCGCACCGAGGGGGGCAATCGCACTGGGAATCTTCTGGGCAAAGGTCACGATGGCCATGTAACGCCCCGCTTCGGCCCGGTTCGGCAAAACTGCCAGGGTGATCGCTTGATCGACCGCATTGAAAACGGCGATGGCAAGGTTCATCAACAGCGCCCCGGCGACGAGGGACGGGAAAGAGTGGGCGAAGGCTTCAACACATGCGCCTGCACCGAACAGTGCTGCACCCAGCATGGTGAACAGCTTGCGGCGGCGCAGCTTATCGGAAAGGAAACCGGCGCCGATAGCGCCCAGGGAGGCGGCCACAATGCCGAGGGCGCCAATGAGGGCTACTGTTCCGGCGACTTCAGCCACGGGAAGGTTCAGGCGTTGGGCGTAGAAGAAAGTCCCAAACGTCGTGTTGGCATAGAGCCCCAGGAAAAACACGAACCGCCCGAGCAAGTTCCAGGCAAAATCCTTATTTCCCCGAACATCAAAGACGTACTTGCTCATAAGCATCTTTACGGTCACAAGTTCGCCGTCTAGTGCAAGATTACGGGAGTCCCTTTCCCCTCCCCACCCCAGAAAAAATGCCAGCAGGACAAGGCCCGCGATTCCTGGAACCAAGAAGATCAGGAGCATGCTTCCCCCGACTGCGTAGGCCATACCGATGCCGACGATGGGTGCGATTTGACCGGTCAAACCCACCAAACCGCTGACTTTTCCACGTTGTTCTTCGGGCAAGCGATCTGCGAGGACATTATAGATGGCCGCAAGCGCAGTTCCCCAGCCCAAGTTGGCTACGACCCAGCCAGCGCAGACCACGACGACGTTAGGTGCCAGCGCGATAACCGCAAGGGCCAGCATGCCCACGAGAGCACCCCCGAGCATGAAGGGACGCCGCCGGCCCAGCCGGCTTTTGGTTCGGTCACTCCAAACCCCCAACAGGGGCCCTGTGAGCACTACGACGGTGGATGCGATACCTGTTGCATACCCCAGGACTTCCTCATGCCCGGGTGCCAGCTGGTTGATGCGGAGAGCCAAGGAATAACTGAGAGGCACGATGAACGCCATCGATATTCCGAAGTTCGCCAAGAGGATGAGAAAAATGTGCAACCGCCGAAGCGGCACAGCGGGCTCCTTGCCCGCAGACCTACCCGCTGTCCCGTCGCCCGGGACGTCGCTGACAGCAGCTGGCTGCGTCAGCACAGCCCCTGCCGCGTCGACAGGTCCCTTATCCGCTTTATCCTGCATTGTTGTTTTCCTTTGAAGTCCGAGGCACACGATGCAGGAACCTCTGTGTCCCCGCTCACATCATGCCGTACGAGAAGTGAACCATAGTGGTAACTTAAAGGCAAGGGCTTTCCCGTCTGTGCGACTACCTTCTTGTACGGCCCTGCCAGTGGGCACCAAGAATGGATTCCACTGCCCGGGGCCGCTTCGGCCTGCATGTCTTGGCGAGGGGCGTTGCCGCCAGACTTTGTGATGCTGCAATTTCTCCCGCTTTCCGTAGCGGGCGCCGCTCGGGCTGATGCCTTTGCTCGTCGTGGGCTTAGCCAGCGTGCCTGCGGCTCCAGCTGATTTCCCTAGATGGCAGGCAGTCAACACGCCCTGGAAGATCCCTTCCCCATCCTCAGCGCCGCTGGCCTCGCTGCGGTCAATCGCTGTCTGGGAGGACCGGGCGCCGCAGAAGGAGGCCTATTTCCGTGCGTTTATGCATGACATTTTCATAGCCTTGAAGCTGCAGTAGAAGGACTGCAAACTCGTCGCTTTGCCTGCTTCCGGAGCCTCCTGAATTCCGGTCCTTCATGCTTCCCCGCTGGGCGGCGGATGCACATCTCCCGTTGCCAAGCTTCAACCGGTAATGACTGACTGACTGGCCTGGATCGAATGTCGCGCCAAGGTGACCCCGAGTCAGGTGCTGGGACTGCGGATGTGGTGAGATGAGTCCCGGATCAGGTGACGACGATGCGGGTTCGTGCGAGGTTCTCGACCCTGGCCCAGAGGCTGTCGGGATTTCCCTTGCCCTGGGCTGTGACACGGGCGGTGACGAAGTAGGTTCCAGGTTCGTTGAAGCGGACTGTGCGGGTGAGGCCGAACTGTTCCGCTGGTGGGACGGTGTCTTCTGCGTCGAAGGTGCCGTCGCCGTCAAGATCCCACTCAATGGCGACGATTTCTCCTGCTCGGGGAGGGGTGTCGGCGGTCAGCCGCAGGATCACTGCATCACCCGGGGATACCTCCGCACGGATCCGGCTGTTCGCGGTGAGTATCGCGACAGGTTGGACGCCGCAGCGTTCGGCAGCCGTGTCCGGCACAATTACTTGTCCGTCTGCGACCTGATAGGAGGTGCTGGCCGCTGGTGCTTCACCGTTTTCGACCCAGGCGACGAGCTGACGAAGCGCTTCGTGGAGGGCACCAATGTAAGGGACGGAGCGGGTTGGGTGTTCTTCTTCCTTTCCACTGTCTCCATGGAGGCCATGGTCGATGTACCAGAGCCGGAACCGGTCATCGATCTGGTCACCCAGGTGTTCGCGGACTTTGGTGGCGTACCAGTCGGCCTGCCAAGGAAAGGCTTCCCGGTCCAGGAGGCAGGCCACGACGATCATCTTGCCCTCGAACTTCCCTGTCTGGAGCACGCCCGATGCGCCCCGCGTGAGAATCGGTCCGACGAGGTACGGGCGCTGAGGGAACTTGGGGGAACCGTCCGGGTTCCGGTACTGGTCCCACACCACGTATTCGGCGGCCGGGACCTGGTGGCGGTGGTAGGTCTGTGCTGCGAGGAAATTGCTGTTGTCGATGGTGACGGTGTCGCCGGCTTGAAGGGCCTCCAGCGGCCGCCCTGCCTCGGGAGTGTCGATGGTTGCTAGGTCGCCCGTCACGTTGCTGAGGGCGATCCGGACACCTGCCGCCGCGCCGGAGGTAACGGACAGTTCGGCATTTTCGCTATTGATGGGGGCGCTGAAGGACAGGCGCACTGCAATAATTTGATCCAGGCGTCCCGCCGCACCCCGGAAAGCCTGGTCGACGCCGCCTCGGGGTCCATGGGTTGTTTGATCCGCCGCCCCCCGGATCAGTTCGGCGACTTCGACATTCCACTGCAGCCGGTCCCGGTGGATCGATGCATCCGGGTCGGCACCAAGGTAGCCCGCCTCGGTCCAGAATTTGTTGAAATAGTCCGGATCGATGGCTGCCAGGCCGCCGTACAGGGCGCTGAAGGCGTGCGAGCCCATGGTGCGGTAGCCAAACCATGACCGCGGGGGGAATCCCATCCTTGTGGCCTCGATAAGAGCATTCTGTTCCTCAGGGCTCAAGTGGGGGAAGGGGTCACCGCCGCCCCCCGCGTCGTAGGCATCGTCAATGATGTCGAACTTTTCACGAAGGACGCGTTGGGCGTGCATCCGGACGGCGAACACGTTGGGGATGGCCATGGGGCTGCCGATGACGTAGGGGACGAAACCGTCCCAGACGCCGGTGGTGTTTTCCGCGCCGCCGATCGTGCGGAACCCGCCGCCGCTGCCGCCGTAGGCATAACCGAATGGCCGGTGGTCGCCGTAGATTCCTACGGCAACCTCCCGGGAGTAGTCGGCCGCAGCGGCGTTTGCCCGGAAAGCATAGATTGTCGGGTCAGCGCCCGGAGCGGCGAAGCCCGGGCCGCCACCGTTGGTCTCGACAAAGTAGGCACCGCTGGCGAAGGAAAAACCAATCTTGTCCTCCCGGCCTGCCGAAGATTGACCCAGATGCTCGCTGTCGGGAACCGGGGTGATGTGCTGGAAAAAGCGGCCTTCATAGTCCTCTGCAGGCGGGAAGTAGACCGAAAATCTCGTTTCTGTTCCCTCGAAGCCGCCGTGGACGTAGCGGTGCCGGACCGGGACGTCGCGCCACTCGTCGATATCCACATAAGGGGAATCAAAATTCAATGACGTGAGTGGCGCCTCAGCTTGGGTTTGCTCCATTGCCATTAATTCCTTCGTATATGGGCCAGCTCAGCCTGCCACCGGTACAGTGCTTTCCGCGGGTCACCCCCGCTCAACTTCGACGTCTGGGAGCGGCGCAGAAAGCCTAAATTAGTAATGCGTTGCGATTTTGATGTTAGCATTTTCTGGCTGCAATCGCTTTCCTGTCCCACGGGCACCGTTATACATGCGACGTCGGCCGACACTGCCCGCCATAAGCGGGAAGTTGTCGAAGGCCGCGCCCGAATTGCCCGGACGCCGTATCTCGAAGAACTTCCGATGCGACTTCTTCCCCCGGCACCTGTTCGTCAACGCCCGGCGAATTCTCTCAAGAAGTCGCTGGACACGACATGGGCGCGTGATGACACGGGAAGCGCTCCTGGCGGAACTGTCGTTCAGTCTCGACACGCGATTTTCGTTTGACATGGGACACCTAAATTGGCGACACCGCGGGTCTCAGGTAGATGTTCAGATCCTTCACAATCATGCGCCGGGTCTGTGCCCCCTCCATGGCGAGCCAGAGGACCGCTCCGTCCTCCGACACGCACTCCACAAGGCCGTGGTCTACCAGCAGGTTTCGACGATAAACGGCCACGAGCTGGCCGCGCAGCCGGGTCCAATCATCAGCGGGGCGCCAGCCGGAAGAGCCCTCCTCCCGGACCGGTGGCTGGCCGGGATGTGTGCTACCGACTCCATACGCAGGGTAGATTTTGAACTTCCAATCGCGATGCTAGTTTGGTGGATGCGAAACTGACGAATCTACGTGAGGACCCTTGATGGCGACCACATCGACGAAGCGACGCGGACCGTACGCCAAGACCGCCGCGCTGCAGGTTAAGATCCTTGAGACATGCTTGGAACTCTTCGGAGAGACCGGATTTCACAACCTGACGATGGCTGATGTGGCGCAGCGGGCGGGGATCAGCCACACCGGGCTGCTTCACCACTTCCCGAGCAAAGAGGTCCTGCTGTCGAGAGTCCTGCAGTTGAAGGACGAGCGAACACGGCAATTCTTTCGGGACCGCGGCGTTGACGTACTGACTTTGCCTGAAGACAGCAGGGAAATTAGGGCACTTCTCCAGGCGGTGGTCGCCAATGACCTCCAGCCGGGGTTGATCGAGTTGAACAGCACCTTGGCCGCAGAGGCAAGCTCGACGGATCACCCGGCGCACGAGTATTACCAGATTCGATACTCGACGGTGATTGGCCTCTACTCTCAAGCGTTTGCCGCTTTGGCGAAACGCGGTGAGCTGAAGACTGATACCGAACCGGGAGACCTGGCAGCCATGTTCGTTGCATTGACCGATGGCCTCCAGATTCAATGGCTGTACGACAGGGACACGGCCAAGCTTGAAAAGCGAGCCAGCCAATTCCTTAGTTCTGTCATATCCGACTTCTAGTCCTTTACAACAGCTTGGAGAAGCCCCCGCGCTGCCGCCCGCCGGCGACATGATCCGCGCCGGACGGCCCAGCGGCTGCCGGGCAGTTAGGGAAGTCAGCACCGTCATAAGGAGCTGGGGACGGATGTCGACCGCGAGCTCCCGGGGCGCCAAGGGCAATAAACGCGCGGGCGGAAAACGACGCGCAACTTGGTGCGAGATCCTGATGTGGGCATGAACTGGTTGCTGCGCACGGAGCTTCCCGCGGGTGTTTTGTTCGGACACAGGAGATGCTCGACCCTGGGACGCTTCCCACGGCGGCGGTACCGGCGCTCCAAGATTCCGGGGTGGCAGATCCCGGCATGGAAGCCAATGTCCGCCGTGGTGACATCACGAAAGCCGGCCTAACCCAGATCTTCATCTCAGGCTGTCAGAACGCTTTCGCGCACAGCTTTGGATAGCGGCCTCGGCTCAGGGATCTCGTCCTGATGCTCCTCTCCGAGCACATCAAAATTAGTGGGTGCTTGCTATTTTCAATGCTAGTCTATCGTTATGCCAAACACCTCCCCAACGGCCGAACCGGCGTCGATCGCACCTGCGGTAGCGGCCGCTGCCCCGGCTCCTGTCGGGCGTGGCACCATCGTGCTGCTCATGACCGCCATTTTCGGAGGCTCCGTGGCCACCATCGTTCCCATGGCCTTCACGCTGGCCCTCCGCCTTGATCAGCTGGCACCGGGAGGAGAAGAACTGCTCGGATATGTTCTTGCCGCAAACGCCATCTCGCAGCTGATCGCCACGCCTTTGACCGGCATCTTGAGCGACCGGACGCGCACTCGGTGGGGCCGACGACGGCCGTACACGGTTGGAGGTTTGGTTTTGGGGATCGCTTCTGTCCCGATCATGATCTACGCCACGACGGTGCCGGCCCTGGCCGCAGGATGGGTTCTCACTTCGCTGGGATTCGGTACGGCGCTGGGATCAGTGGGCAGCTTCCAAGCCGACAGACTGCCTCAACATCAGAGGGGCAAGGTTTCCGGGCTAGCGGGGATGACCATGCAGACAGCGCCTGTTGCTGGTGTACTACTAGCCGGAGCGGTGTCGCAGGATCAGGTGCTTGTCTTCCTTCTGCCGGCCCTCGCGGGTGTGCTTGGACTACTCGCCTTCGTCGTGTTCATCCCGGAGATGGACTCGCGCCATCTGCGACCCCCCAGTCCGCTTTCCACGGGTGCCCTGCTTCGGAGTTTCGGATTCAACCCCCGAAGGTTTCCTGACTTTGCATGGAACTGGCTGGGCCGCTTCATTTTCTTCATCGGAATCTCTTTCACCACCTCGTACACCTCCTTCTTCTACGCCCAGCGCCTGGGCCTTCCGGTGGCCCAGGTAGTGACAGTGGTGGCGACCGTTTCAGGCCTGAGCGTGCTTGGTGCAATGGGCGGTTCCATGACCGGCGGTTGGCTTTCGGACCGGTTCCAACGCCGGCGCCCGTTCATCTTCCTTGGCGCGGCTGTGTACGCTGCAGCCGCTGTAGTGCTCGCCCTGTCGTGGGGCATGCCGATGCTCCTCGTTGGCGGCTTCCTCAATACGTGCGGCATAGCGATGTTCTCAGCAGTGAACCAAGCAATGGTTCTGGACATACTGCCGGACCGTGAGAATCAGGCCGGACGGTTCATGGCCATCACTACGTTTTCCCAGAAAATCCCGAGCGCCCTCGGTCCGGTCGCCGCGCCACTGATCCTGGCCGCAGGTCAACAGGCAAACTACACTTCTCTGTACCTTTCCGCCGCAGGACTTGCACTGGCAGGCGGATTGCTCATCGCGACAAAGGTCCGGGGAGTGCGGTGAAGCTCGCGGAACTGTCCCCCAGCCAGAGCCTGGGCGCGCGGGAACGCCGTGCCAGGATTCCGCACAGGCGGTCAGAAATGGGAGATCAACTCGTCAAGCCTCTCCTTGGCCTCCATACAGCGCTGACCACTCAAGCGGCGGAAGGCTTCCGAAACCTCATCGACGAGGTCGAAGGACGGCTCAACGAGCCACTGCCCCTGCCCGCTGCGTAGCGCGAACCATCGACGCCCTACGGACCTTGGATCGACCTCGGGGCGGGCCAGCCCCGTTGCTTGCCTACGCCCGCTTCGAGCACAAGGTGCTCCCCGAGGCGCGGGAACGGGTTCGAGTCCTGCGGGAAAAGCAGGGCGTCCCCTCGCACGCCACGGGTCCGCCCCTCCGCACCGAGCGGCCTGCGGACAAGGGCCTTGGCATGGAGTGACCCGTCCAATCCCTGTTTACCTTCATCCCTTTTCGAGAAAGTACACACGCATGCTACGCCCCCAAGACACCACAACCCGAGAACGCAAGAACCTTGATGGCGTGTGGGACTTCAAGATCGATCACGACGGAGTCGGCTACACCGATGCATGGTTCGCCGGAGCGCTGCCGGGAGCGCGCCAGATGGCCGTTCCCGGGTCCTTCAACGAGCTGGTAACTACCGCTAAGGAGCGCGAGTTTTTCGGGGACCTCTGGTACAGCACCATGGTCCGCATTCCCCGTGGCTGGGACGGTCAGCGGATCACCCTGTACGTGGAATCAGCCACCCACCGGGCAACCGCATGGGTGGACGGGACAAAGGTCGGTTCCCATGAGGGAGGCTACCTGCCCTTTGAGCTGGACCTGACTGATCACGTCTTGGCAGGGCAGGAGGTCAGGCTGACGCTGGCCGTCAACAACACGCTTTCGTTCCAGTCAATTCCGCCGGGCGTGATTGAAGACAACTGGAAGGGCCGCCAACAGCGATATTTTCACGATTTCTACAACTACTCCGGGATCCACCGCTCCGTTTGGCTGGTCGCCAGTCCCGTGGAGCGGATCGAGGACGTCACCGTCGTTACCGGCCTCGACGGTGACAAGGGCATCGTAACTGTCCGGACTGAAGCGCCTGCCGGTGTCGTGGTCCGTCACCTGCTCGCCGACGCGGAGGGCCAGGAAGTTGGGCGCGCGGACGGGGCTAAAGCCACCCTCTTCGTTCCGGACGTGCACCCCTGGGGCCCTGGTGACGGATATTTGTACCGGCTCACTGTGCAACTTGTCCTCGAGGGCAGTGTGGTCGACGAGTACGTGGTCAAAGTTGGGATCCGGACTGTCGAAGTGCGCGGAACCGAATTCCTTATCAATGGCAAGCCGTTTTACTTCACCGGCTACGGCATGCACGAGGACCACGCCATTGTGGGCAAGCAGCACAACAACGCCCTCATGATGCGCGACGTGGCATGCCTGGAGTGGTCGGGCGCGAACTCGATGCGCAGCTCGCACTACCCCTACAGCGAAGACTTCATGGACTACGCAGACAGCGTCGGCTTGGTGGTCATCGACGAGACGCCAGCCGTTGGACTGAACATGAGCATCGGCGGAGGCATCTTCGGAACCCAGGGCTACACGACCTACTCGCCCGAGACGGTCAACGATGTAACCCAGGCGAACCACGCCGCCGTTATCCGGGACATGATCGCCCGGGACAAGAACCATCCAAGCGTCGTCCTCTGGTCCATTGCCAACGAGCCGGAGTCAGAGACCGAAGCCGGGGAGCGCTATTTCGAGCCGCTGTTCGCCGAGGCACGCGGCGCGGACCCGACGCGCCCGGTCGGCTTCGTCAACATGATGGTCGCAACCCACGGCAAGTGCAGAGTCTCGCAGTTTGCCGACGTGATCATGCTTAACCGCTACTACGGCTGGTACGTCTTCGCCGGCGATCTTGAAATGGCAGAAAAAGCGTGGCGCAAGGAACTGAACGACTGGGCCACCGACGGCAAGCCGATCATCATCACCGAATACGGCACTGACTCGGTCCCCGGCATGCACCAGATGGTGTCGCAGCCGTGGAGCGAGGAATACCAGATCGAGTTCCTTCAAATGACCAGCAAGGTGTTTGACGGCATTGACGCCGTAGTAGGGGAGCAGGTCTGGAACCTGGCCGATTTTGCCACTACCAGCGGCATCACCCGTGTGGGAGGAAACAGGAAGGGGGCCTTCACACGTGACCGCGAACCGAAAGCTGCAGCTCATTGGCTGCGTAGCCGGTGGAAGCGGCTCCGCGAATAGCAGAAGGCCAAAAGCATCTTTCAGCCGGCCCTTTCGTTGACTGGCACAGTCCCTTAAGAGAGGCTGCTTGCAGAGATGCAGCATCGGAGCGGGAACCACTTCGACCGCATGTCATGAACCTGAACTGTGAGGTGGTTCCTGCGGAGCCAGAAGCACTGTGGTCTTGCGTCAGAACTCCAACACCAGCCCGAGAATAGGGAGCAACCCGCATGGTTGGGCCGCGACGGCCAAGACTGCCATTTGCGATAATTCCAGCCGCGCAGGCGTCAGTCTGTCCACCGGGTCACGGGCATTGGCAAGCTCGGGAGGGTGACCAACAAACGCTGAAGTTGGTGGACGATCCCCCGCAGGATCGGCCCAATCCCTTCGCCCAGGCGCTACGTCCCTCCGGTGGGGCCTAAAGGCGAAATGACTGCCCAGGTTGAGCGCAGCCACTAGCATATGGGCTCGCCCCAGGACGGTGAACTGTGGTCATCGCCGCCGATTCCCCTCCAGGCACTCCCGGCTCCACCAACTCTCTGAAAAGCGCACAAGGTGGGCGATCTCGCCAGCTCCACTCCCGCTGGAGAACCCGGAAGCGACCGCGAAAAGCTCGGCCCCGGGATGAGAAGAAGAGAAAGGGCAAACGTTAGCAGGGCCGTCTCCTAACGCTTTAAACTGCGGACGCCCCGGTCAGCCCTACAGGGCTGACCGGGGCGTCCGCAGTTTAAGGTGTGTGGTTCAGTTGTCGGTTGTGACCTGGATGGCCAGCACTGGGCAGACGGCTGCTGCCTGGCGGACTTCGGCTTCACGCTCAGGTGACGGTGTCTCGTCCAACAGGACGGCGATGCCGTCCTCGTCGCGCTGGTCAAACACTGTGCCAGCGGCCGTGACGCATTGCCCTGAGGCTACACATTTGTCCTGTTCCAGAATGACTTTCAGCATTGGGTCTCCTTCTTGTGGGTGTTGTGCTGGGGTTTGTTGTGGCTACCAGGTGACCGGAAGCTCATAAACCCCGTAGACGGAGCCATCGTGCTTAAAGGGCACCTTGTCGAGGGTGGTGGCCAGGCGGAGGGTCGGAATTCTCCGGAAAAGCGTGCCGTAGGCGACTTGAAGCTCCATCCGGGCCAGGGGTTGTCCAAGGCACTGGTGGACTCCGAAGCCGAAGGCAACGTGGTGGCGGGCGTCGCGGCCAAGGTCCAGGGCGTCCGGCTTGGGGAAGGCTTCAGGGTCGCGGTTGCCCAGGTCAGTGGCCATGATGACCCCTTCACCGGCACGGATCGTATGCCCGGAAATCTCGATGTCTTCCAGAGCGACACGTTTGCGCCCATCGTGAGTGATGGTGAGGTAGCGCAGTAGCTCTTCAACTGCCGAGACGACGAGCTTTGGATCTTCCTCCTCCTGGAGCCGCTTGAGCTGGTCTGGGTGTTCCAGCAGGGCCAGTGTTCCGAGCGCGATCATGTTGGCGGTTGTCTCGTGTCCGGCAACCAGAAGCAGGACACCCATCATGGCGGCGTCGTGGCTGCTGAGCTCGTTCTTCTGTGTGCGCTGAGCGAGGTCTGAGAAAATGTCCTCGGCGGGCTGGTTTTTCTTAGTTTCCAGCAGACCGTGCAGGTACCCGACAAGTTCCTCCACTGCTTGCCTGCGTTGCTGGGGGCTTGCCTGGCGATTGATAAGGGCGTTGCTGTTGCGTTGGAAAAAGCTGTGGTCGGCGTAGGGGACACCCAGCAGCTCGCAGATGACAAGGGAGGGCATGGGGAGTGCGAACGCTTGGACAAGGTCGACGGGACCATCGGTCGCGAGCATGTCCTCGATCAGCTGGTCCACGATCTCCTGTACGCGCGGACGCATAGCTTCGACGCGCTTGACCATGAAGGGCGCTGTGACCATTCTGCGCAGGCGCGCGTGTTCTGGGTCGTCCATCAGGATGAAGCTGAACGGGGAGCTGGTGCTGCCGCTGTTGGCCGGGATGGGGTAGCCGGGGCGGGTGACGTCGGCGCTGATGCGCGGGTCGCTAAGGAGGGCGCGCTGCTCGGCATATCGGGTCACAAACCAGGGGGTGCTGCCGTCGGAGAGTTCGACGCGCGTCAGCGGGCCGGCGTCCTGGGCCGCGCTTCCCGCGGGGGGTGGGTCGAAGGGGCAACGCGATTCGCGGGTCATAGGGAACGTCGAGATTAGCTCGGTACGTTCCGCAGCGGGCCGGGAAGTGGTGTTTTGGCTCAAAATAAAGCTCCTATCAAACTTGATGTTTAGAGGGCGGGGGCCATGGTTGTTTGGAGTTCTGCCCTCCTCAGACGGGTTTGTTTTGGCATCCCCCACCCGATAACGCCGATGGGGCGTTCCTGATCCGGGCCGAGGGCTACCGCGACGAAGCGGCCGGTGGCGGGGTCGCCATCGGTGATTCTCAGGCGTGCGTTGGGCGGAATGGAGCCGTGGACCTGGATCCTGACGTTGTGCTGGTCAGTCCAGAAATAGGGAATCGGCGCGTAGGCTTCACCGGCACCCAGGATGTCGGCCGCGACAGCAAGCGCCTGTTCTGCGGCATTGGTCCGGTTTTCCAAACGGACGCTGCCGAGCTGTGGGTGGTCCCAACGCGCGGCGTCGCCGGCTGCCCAGATGCCTGGGGCAGCGCGGCAGAACGAGTCGCAGACGATGCCGTCGTCGAGTTGAAGTCCACTGTGGGCGAGCCAGTCCACTGCCGGGCGTGAACCGATCGCGACGACCACGTCGTCGGCGGACAGAACCTCGCCGCTGTCGAGCGTAACGTGCGCGCCGGTCCGCCCTTGACGGACTCCCGTGATACGCCGGCCACCGATGAGCCGGACACCTGCCTTTTCATGCAGTTCGGCCAGCATCGCTGACGCGGAGTCACCCAACTGGGCCGCCATGGGAGTCGGGGCGGCCCCGACAAGGGTGACGTCCACGCCCAGAACAGCCGCGGTTGCGGCGATCTCAGATCCAAGAACGCCGTTGCCGACGACAACGAGGCGCCGGTCCGTCCGGAGCCGGGCCTTAAGGCGCAAGGCGTCGTCGACGGTGCGCACCACGTGTGCATTCTCAAGCGATTCCTGACCCGGAAGATACCGCGGAGTGACGCCGGGGGCCAGGACAATCGCGTCGGCGCTCAGGACCCGACCTGTGGAGGTGCGGACGGATCGGGCACCGGTTTCGAGGTGTTCGGCACGGTCACCGAGGACCCATTCCGCGTCCAGCCCGTCGAGGGCCTCACGGGAGCGAAGGGTTGTTTTGGAGGGCTCCCATTGGCCCGAAAGCACCTGTTTGGACAGCGGTGGTCGGTCGTAGGGGTCGCGCGACTCGGCGTCGAGCAGGGTCAGGCGTCCGCGGTGTCCTCCGCGGCGCAGGGCTTCGGCCGTGGAGAGCCCGGCCGCGGAGGCACCGACAATCAGTACGTCCTGGTCAATTTCAAACATTGGTCACCTTTCCGTTTCGGGTGCCGGCGGGTGTCGGAGTCCTTGGTCATCCGCCGTTGGACTGTCGTATCCCTTTTGCCAGGGCATCGAATGAGTAGAGGAACCCCCCGTCGCTTCCGCTGACGGTGGCGTAGGCCTCGGTGGTGCCGGGTTTGATGGCGACGTTGGTGGCCGAGCTGAGTCCTGCAGTGCTTTTCACCGGGAAGGTGACGGTTTGGAGGAGTTGGCCGTTGGGGTCGTAAATGAGGATTTCGGGACTGTTGTGCACGCCGACGTACAGGTGGCCTTCCGCGTCGACGGCGATGGAGTCCACTTGGGCCTGTCCCACGGAGGCGTAGATGGCCGGGTGGGCGGTGGCAATGGACTTGCCATCCCGGGACAGCGTGAGGTGGTCGATGCGGTTGCCGGTATTGAGGCTTACCCATAGTGCGGAGTTGTCCGCGGAAAAAGCGATGCCGTTGGGCGATTCCAGCCCATAGGCCAGGGCTTTGGCTTCGACGGTTGTACCATCGACCCGGATGATCCGCCCGGAAGCGTCCCAATACGGTGCTCGTGCTCCCGCAGCGTCGGTGATGTAGAGGTCGCCTGCCGCGTCGAAGGAGATGTCGTCGGGCTGCATGGGGGTTCCGTCAACGGGACCGGCGAAGACTTCCTGCACGTCCTGGCCGTCCGCGGTCATGCTCCGGACCGCGCCACCGCGGAAGTCAGTGACATAGAGCCGCCCGTTTTGCGGGTGGAACTGGGCTGAGGTGAGTGCACTGGTGTCATCTGTGTAGACGGTGCTGACGCTTTTCTTGTCTGTATCGACCCGCAGCACCTTCCCGGCCCCCGGAGGTGCGGTGACGTCCACGAGGTAGAGGTTCCCGTCCGGTCCGAAGGTCGGTCCCTCGAGCAGGGTCATTCCCGCTGCCTGGTGGACGGACGTGACCTGCACGACGCGTTCAGCCATCTGGATGCGGCCCCCGACCTGCGCCCCGTCCTTGGAAACTGCGGCTTTCATCGACGGGGCAGCAGTCCCGCAACCGGCGAGTAGAAGCGCGGCGGTGAAGGCGGCTGCGGGGGCGATGGTGCGCCGTGGTGGCACGAGGCACTTCATCGCCCGGCTCCTGCCTTTTCGCGGAGGGCCTCGTCCAGGCCGAGCGAGAGGACGTCGGCCAGATCGCCTTCCCGCCATTCGCGGAGGAGCCGGTGGAACGTTACGGGGCCGGGACTGTAGGAGGCGCCTGCGATTGAACGGGTTCCTTCACCGTTGTAATAGCCAGGGGTGCATTCGGCCTGGAAGGCCCGGTTGTCGATGGCGGTTTCATGGACCGTACGGACCCATTGTTGCTCGGCCTCTGCGGTGGGCTCGATGAACGGCGCGCCGGCCGCGCGGCCACGCCCGATGACGGCTGCGATGTGTTCGGCCTGTTCCAGGAGGATGTGCGCGAAGTTGACCGAGTTGGCGTTCTGGATTCCGCTGAGGTGGAACAGGTTGGGGAACCCGTGGGAGGAGAACCCGTGCAGGGTGCGGGGGCCGTGTCCCCAGGCTTCGAGCAGGGTTTGGCCATTGCGGCCTGTGACCGGCAGGGTGCCGGACATGACACCGGAAATGCCGACCTCGAATCCGGTGGCGAAGATAACGCAGTCGACTTCGTATTCCGTGTTGCCCACGACGACAGAGGTTTCGGTCATGCGGGTGATGCCGCCGGTGTCCGCGGTGTCGACGAGCGTGACGTTGGACCGGTTGAAGGTTTGCAGGTAGGTGTCGCTGAAGCCGGGGCGTTTGCACATGTAGCGGTACCAGGGCTTAAGGGCTTCGGCGGTTGCAGCGTCCTCAACGATCTCGTCGACGCGCGCGCGGAGCCGGTTCATGGTGCGGAAGTCGTCGATCTCGTCGAGCCGTTCCTGTTCTTCGGGCGGGAGGGTGGTGTCCACGGCACCGGAGAGGATTTTGCGCTGGAGGTTGGTGGTGGCGGTCCAGCCGTCCTGGACCAGGCTTTCGGTAACGGGTTCGCCGGCGAGGACGGCGAGGAAGTTCTCCATTCTTTCCCGCTGCCATCCGGGTTTCAGGCTGGCAGCCCATTGCGGGTCGGTGGGGCGGTTGTCCCGGACGTCGACGGTGGAGGGGGTTCGTTGGAAGACGGTCAGTTCCTGTGCGTCGGCGCCGACGTGGGGGACTACCTGCAGTCCTGTGGCACCGGTTCCGACGACGGCGACCCGTTTGTCCGCGAGGCCGGTAAGGCCGCCGTCGGGGGTTCCGCCTGTGTAGGTGTAGTCCCAGCGGCTGGTGTGGAAGGTGTGGCCGCGGAAGGTTTCGATGCCGGGGATGCCGGGCAGTTTCGGCTGGGTCAGGGTTCCGGAGGAGGTGACGACGAACCGGGCGCGGAACCGGTCTGCGCGGTCGGTTTCAACGATCCATTCGTTTGCCTCGTCGTCCCAGTCGAGCCGGGTGGCGCGGGTTTGGAAGAGGGCGTCCTGGTAGAGGTCGAAGCGCTTGGCGATGGCGATGGCGTGCTGGCGTATTTCTTCGCCGGGGGCGTAGCGCCATTTCGGGACGTAGCCAACCTCTTCAAGGAGCGGGAGGTAGACGTAGGATTCGATGTCGCAGTGGATGCCGGGGTAGCGGTTCCAGTACCAGGTGCCGCCGACGTCGCCTGCTTCGTCCATGAGGCGGACGGAGTCCACGCCCTGTTCGCGTAGACGGGAGGCAGTGAGCAGACCGCCGAAACCTGCGCCGATGACCAGGGCCTCAACCCGGTCGGTTTTGGGCTCGCGTTCGGTACGCGGGGTGTACGGATCTTTGGCGTAGTAGCCGAACTCGCCGGCCGCACGGCGGTACTGCCGTGCCCCGTCGGGGTGGATGCGCCGGTCGCGCTCGTGCCGGTACTTTGCACGCAAGGCATCGACATCGACGCCCTCGGCGGAACCGGGCGAAATTGGGCGGTGATCAGAAGTCATGATGATTTGTTCCTGTAGAGGTAATAAGTTCTTGGTGGCTGTTCGTGGGACTTGTAGTCGGTTACTGGACGGACCAGCCGCCGTCGGAAGCGAGGACGATGCCGTTGATGTTTGCCGAGTCATCGCTGAGGAGCCAGGTGATGGAGGCTGCCATCCTCTCGGCGTCCACGACGGGCGGGATGAGGGCCATGAAAGGGCTGAGGCGTTCACGGGCGAAGGGGGAGGACATCGTCCCTTCGATCCCGGTGGCGGTGGGCCCGGGGGCGACCGCGTTGGTGCGGATGCCGGAAGGTCCGTAGAAGAATGCGGAGCTTTTAGTGATGCCGACGACGGCGTGTTTGGACGCGGTGTAGGCGGTACCGGCGGCGTTGCCACGGAGGGACGCTTCGGAGGCGACGTTGACGATTGACCCGTGGCCTTGGGCGAGCATGGCGGGGATCACGGCGCGGCTGAGGGCGAAGGTGCCGTCCACGTTGACGGAGAAGACCCGGCGCCAGAGTTCGTCCTCTGTTTCGTGCAGGGGCGTCATGCCGTCCATGATTCCGGCGACGTTGGCCAGACCATCGACGCGTCCGCCGATGGCAGAGAGGATGGCCTCACGTCCTTCGACGGAGGTGATATCGGCCGGCACCGGGACAACGGTTTCTTTCGGGGAGGCGGCCTTGAGGTCCTGCAGGCGGGCGGACGCTATGTCAACGGCAATGACGCGGCCGCCCTCGGCGATGATGCGGCGTGCCGTTGCCCGGCCGATGCCTGAACCTGCGCCCGTGACGATGACCGTTTTGCCGGCAAAGCGGCCGTTTGCTGCCGGGGCAGGGGTTTCTTCTGTCTCCTCTGTCGGGATGATGCCGTCGTTCGCTTCCTTCACGAGGGCGTCCACGAGGTCCTGGGGAAATCGTCCCTGCCCGAGTTCGACCAGGGCGCGGAGGCTGAGTTGGCGGGCGGGGCGCAGATCTTCCTCGGTCTGCCCTCCACGGGCGAGTACGCCGCGGAGGATCGCTCCGCCGACGTGGTCGTCGAGCCATTCCTGGATGGTGTTTTTGGAGGTGAGGGGGGTTGTGCCCATGGTGTTTGGCTCCTTTGGTGGTGGTTTTATGTACTTCAGCTTCGCGGTTTCCGGGCTGGCTGTCGTCCGGCAGGGGTTGGAGTTGCCGTCTACTGCATCGGGAGTAGTTACCGGGCCGGGAGGACGCCTTCGGGAAGGGCGGGTTCCTCGTCAAGCACGGGCTTTGGCTTGGGGATGAGGGCGGCCAGGACCGCGCACAGGATGGCCGCGGCAAGCCCAAAGAGAAGGGCGAGTTCGAAGCCCGACTCGGAGGGAACCGAGCCCATTGCAGTTTTGTTCGCGGAGTTCGCCAAGACTGCAGCGATCACGGCTGCGGCGATGCTGGTCCCGAGTGCGCGCATTAGGGTGTTCAGGCCGTTTGCGGCACCGGTCTCATGGATGGGCACTGCCTGCATGATGAGGGTGGGCATGGCTGCGTAGCCGAGGCCGATGCCGACACCGATGACGGTGTTGATACTGAGGACCAGCCACATGTTCAGGTCAAGCAGGACGGCGGCGAGGTAGGCGGCCGAGATGATAACGGACCCGGTGACCAGCAGTGGTTTTGGTCCGACGCGCCGCTCGAGGCGGCCGGCGACGGGGGACATCGCGAGCATGGCGAGGCCGGACGGCATGAGAATCAGGCTCGCGTTGAGCAGTGTCAGACCGAGTCCCCCGGCCGCTTCGGGCATCTGGAGTAACTGGGGGAAGACGATGCTGGAGGAGAACAGGGCGAAGCCCATCGCGATCGATGCGAGGTTGGTCATCAGTACTGGCCCGCGGGCGCTGACTCGCAGATCAACAAGGGGGTTGGTTTGGCGCAGCTCGTACCATCCCCACGCGATAAGCCCGATGACGCCGACACTCAGCCAGGTCAGGGTGGGCGCGCTGGTCCAGCCCCACTCGTTGCCCCGTGACACGGCGAGCAGCAGCCCGGCAAGTCCCATGGCGAGTCCGATCGCGCCGACGACATCGAAGCGGCCGCGAAGGTTGCCGTTGCCTGCACGGACGACCAGAAGGTAGGCGGTCAGGGCAAGTGCTCCCAGGCAGGCTGCGACCCAAAAGAGTACGTGCCAGTCGAAGTGTTCCGTTACCAGTGCACTGATGGGGAGTCCCAGGGCCCCGCCGACCCCTAGGGTTGCGCTCACCAGTGCGATCGCCGAACCGAGGCGCTCCTTAGGCACGGTATCCCGGAGGATTGAGATACCCAGCGGGATCACGCCCATTCCCGTGCCCTGCAGGCCGCGGCCGATGATCAGCGGGACAACGGTGGGGGAGAGTGCTGAGATGACGGAGCCGGTGATGAGCAGGGAGAGCAGCATGACGGCGACGCGGCGTTTGCCGTACATGTCACCAAGTTTTCCTGATACAGGGGTGCAGATGGCGGACACCAGGAGCGTGACTGTGATGACCCAGGCAGTGTCATCCCGACTGGCGTTGAGCAGTTCGGGAAGCTTCGCCTGAATGGGAATAAGGATGGTCTGCATGAACGAAGCACTCATGCCCGCGAACGCCAGCACAGCGATGACAAGATTCGGCCGTGCAGCCTTACGGACGGCTGGCGGTGCGGTGGTAGCTGTGGCCATGGGGCTCCCTAACCGGTGACGAATGGGTGAGATGAAGGCTCTATAGTGATACTGCGTCTCACACTCTATACTAGGTCCGTGAAGATGGGAATACGGGACAGGACCCGGGAGCTGGTCAAAGCAGAACTGGCCGAGGCCATACTCGCGGTGTTCATCGAACGCGGGTACGCGGCAGTGACGGTTGATGACGCCGCCCGGGCAGCCGGGATCTCCCGGGCCACGTTCTTCCGTTACTTCGGTAGCAAAGAGGACGTCGTCGTCGCTTCCGTCGAAAGCGCCAAGATTGACTATTTGGCAGGCATCAACGCGATGCCGGCCGGGCAGCACTCCAGCGGCTGGGGACTATTACGCGCCGCGATCGAACCCGTCGTGCAGGCTGCCACTGAAGAGCCCGAAAGCCTGCGTGCTAGGCTGCGGCTCATTGCCACTGAACCCGCTCTGAAAGCGCGGCTTCGCGAGCGACGGGCGGCGAACACGGACGCGCTTACTGCTGCCCTTTCAAAACACATGGACGATGGCCTCTCGGCCCGCGTGCTGGCCACTGCCGGCCTCGCCGCCGTCGATATCGCCTGGGAGGAATGGACGCCCCGGGAGGATGGCGACTTCCGCGCGATCGTCAATAGCATTTTCGAGCGTCTCGAAACCGCGGGCAAGGACCATCGAAGGCGCTAAACGGGCTGGAGCAAACCCTCACGGACTGTCCTGGGCGCCGCTGGCCTGTATGGCTGTTCGCTTGGCATGGTCGGTGGCTGCCGGACCAGCAGAGTCGCGGAGTATAGGCCTGACCGGAAACCAAGAGCATGGCCAATGACATCGCCATCCACCTGAACGGGTTGCGGCGAATCGGTGCGCATCTCTATCCGCGAGCCCTGAAGGGCTGGCATGAAAGGAGTGGATTGGTGCGTGCCGGAGCGGACAGCCCAGGCAAGCCTTGCCCAGTGAGATAGCTTGCGGGGCAGGAGTACTACGGCGTTCAGCATTTCATCATGAGGATCAGCGTCCGGCATCAGGCTGACGTCCCTTGTAAGCAGCCCACAGTTCCCAAGGATCACACCGTGGGAAGACTCTGTCAGCACAAGTTCGCCGTCCACCCTGACCGTCGTCGTAGCCATCGGCCGGCCGAGCGACCGGATGCCGGAATAAAGGTAGGCCGCCTGACCCATACGGCGCTTCATCTTTTCACTTGCGCCTTGCATGGTTGCCGCGTCGAGTCCTGCACCGGCCATGACCATAAAGGGGTGGCGCTCCAGGTATGAGCCCTGACCGGTTCTGTCTACTTCAAGCCACCCCACGTCCATAGCTTTGTCGTTCCCCTGGCAGACGACGCTGATGGCCGCGCCCCAAGCTGCAGGATTTACCCCGACGTTGCGGGCCAGGAGGTTGCCGGTGCCGGTCGGCAGCAGTGCCATCGGGACGCCGGTTCCCAATAATTCTTCCGCAACCGCTCGGACGGTTCCGTCACCTCCTGCGGCCACCACTACGTCCGTACCTGCGGCCAGAGCTCTTGCGGTTTCCTGCCGTCCACGCGTAGACGCCGTGGTCGGTAACCACCGTGGCCGGCTCCAGCCGTGCCGCAGAAATTCCCGCTCTGCCCACATCTGGAAGTCAGCCATGTCAGTCGGTCGGCGAAACTTCGTTGGGTTGACGACGATCGCAGCCTGGGGCCGTCCGTGGACAGCCGGTTCAGTGCGTTGCTGTGGCCGTAGCTTCAATCGTTGCGGGACGACATCACATTTGTTTGGGTGCATACCAGCATGCTTTCGTGCACGGGGATCCCCGCGCATCGGCTTCCCGGACCGATTCCTGCTACTCCAAATGCTGTAGCTGGGTGAGCAGGCGTTGTATTACCCGCCCGCGGTGACCAGCCCGTTCTGGTAGGCGAAGACGACGAGTTGGGCCCGGTCCCGGGAGTTGGTTTTCATCATGGCCCGGTGAAGGTGCGTTTTGGCCGTGGCCGGACTGATGAAGAGGCGTTCGGCGATCTCTGTGTTGGAAAGCCCTGACCCAACAAGAGCGGTGATTTCCAGCTCCCGTGCAGTGAGTTCATTCAAACCACTCGCGAACGAGTTCGAGTTCACGTGGGGCCTGGCGAGAAACTGGGTGATGAGCGCAGTGGTGGCCACGGGTGACAGGAGCGCTTCGCCGGAGGCTACCGTGCGGATGGCATCGAGGAGGTCGGCGGGATCGACCCCCTTCCCAAGGAAGCCACTTGCTCCGGCTCTGATGGCCTCCACCACGAGTTCGTCGGTCTCAAAGGTGGTTAGAACCAGGATCTTGACGCCGGCGAGGTCTTCGTTTCCGGTGATTCTCCTGGTTGCTTCTATACCGTCCATGTCCGGCATCCGGATGTCCATCAGGACAACGTCGGCGCGTTCACTGAGCGCGTGGTGCACTGCCTCGGCCCCGGTCGAGGCCTCGCCGACAACTTCCATGTCGGGTGCGGATTCGAGGAGCAGTTTGAAGGTCCCCCGCAGGAGGGCCTGGTCATCAACAAGCAGGACGCGGATGGTCATCGGGCATTTCCTTCGGTGGGAGCATGGGTGGCAGGAGGAGCGGCAGGGTGCGCTTCGGCCGGAAAGGATGCCTCGACGTCGAAGCCCCCTGCTTCAGTGGGGCCAGCACGGAATGTCCCGCCTGCCGCCAGCGCGCGTTCGCGCATGCCGATCAGCCCGTGTCCGCCGCCAGCGGCGCGCTGGGTCCGGGGCGCCTGCGAAGGCGCCCCATTTACAACATGGATGGTGAGGCGACGGGGTTTCCAGTCCAGCTCCACGCGAAGAGATCCACCCGGTGAATGCTTCGCTGCATTCGTCATGGCTTCCTGGATGATGCGGTAGGCACCAAGGTCAGCAACGGGGGACAGCGCTTGCTCAGCTCCGTGGCTCACGATTTCGACGGTGTTTCCCACACGCCTGTAGCCTGTCATCAGCGCATCCAGGTCCGCCAGCCCCGGAGTTGGCATCAGGGTTTCATCGCCGCTCTGCCCGCCGCGCCGCGCGGCGTCCCCATCGCTGTCCCGAAGAAGACCGACCGTGGCGCGGACCTCATCAAGTGCTGCTCGCGTATGCCCGCTGATGTTCTTCATGGCGGAAGCGGCGGCCTCAGGATTGGTGTGAATGAGGTAGGCGGCCACCCCTGCCTGCGCATTTACCAGCGTCAGGTTGTGGGCCAGCACGTCATGGAGTTCCCGGGCGATCCTCATGCGTTCTTCGACGACGTTGCGGCGGATCTCTTCCTTCCGCTCGCGCTTCTGGCGGACCGCCCTGAACTGGCGGTGGGCTGCATAGACGCCGGCTGCGGTCGCGACGAGGACGAGATTGACAGTCATCATGTCCGTCGCCAGCAGCGTGAGAGGCTGGAACGCCAAGGCCACCAACAGAAGCACGACGCCCGATGCTACACCGGCTGCCCAACCGACGGCCTGCCGGGAACGCGAGGCGAACGCGTACACGGCAACCATGGTGGCCAGGGGAACGGGCTGGTACGCGGCGACGCTGTTCGGTGTCGGACCGTCGATGGTGTTGTAGGGCAGAACCGCGAGGTGCAGGGTTTCAACGAGCACCGCTGTCAGCAGGACGGCCTTTGGCCAACGTTTGCGCACGGTGAGCGGCAGCCAGGCCAGAAAAGTAAAAACGACCAGCGCTGTACCCGGAAAATTCGGTTGGCCTTGCCGCAGGTAGACGGGCACAAACATGAGGACCAGCAGCAGCGTCGACACGGCCCCACCGCGTAATCGCTCGTTCCTGGCAATGCGGGAGGCAAAGGATACGGGCTCCTCGCCTTCTTTCATAACTGCTCCTCCTGATTGGGTGCCCGGCCCGGGGCTTGTAATCTGTCCCACTGCTCCTATTCTCCCCTTTGTTCTCTTGCATGTGCCTTTGCTCAAGAAGTGTTCCCCGCTGCTTGTTTCATACGGCGGGGAACAATTCAAGGTTGTGCTTGTCGCAGGGAACCGCCGGGTCAGGAGTTCACAAGCCCAGGTTCCCTTTCCACGATTTCCGGTGCCTTATCGAGCGAGTGTCCCTCTATGTCGATATTCGGGATGATTCTGTCCATCCACTTCGGCATCCACCAGGCCGCCTTGCCGAGAAGGGACAGCACAGCCGGCATAAGGATCAGACGAACTACGAAGACGTCCGCCACGACTCCAACCACAAGTCCGAAAGCGATGGACGCTGCAACTGCCATGGTGCTGGACGCGAAGCCGGCGAACACTACGGCCATGATCGTTCCCGCGGCTACGAGCACAGGCGCCGAGCGTGTAAAGCCCTGCACGATTGCTTCCTTTGGGTTCATTCCCTTGGAGTGCATTTCCTGGATCCGGGAAACGAGGAACACCTGATAGTCCATGGCCAGCCCGAAGAGCACACCAACCAGCAGGATCGGAAGCATGCTCAGCATCGGGTCGCCCTGGGGGGCGGCAATAATCGGGTCAAGCCAGCCCCACTGGAACACTGCCACGCTTCCACCAAACGATGCCGCCACGGACAGCAGGAAGCCAAGCGTGGCGACGATCGGAATCAGCAGTGAGCGGAAGATAATGGTCAGGAGCACCAGGGACAGGACAACAATGACGGCAAGATACTGAATCAGTGCCAGGTTGAGTTGGGCGTCTTGGTCAATGTAAATGACCGCCTCGCCTGTCGCGCTCAGCGTGACGCCGGGGGTGTCGTAGTCTTTCCGGATACTGGTGACGAGTTCCTTGGTCAGGTCATCAATCGGTCCCGTCTTAGGTATGACAGTCAGCAAGGCGGCGTTCCCTGAGGCGTTCACCTTGCCAGGAATGACCCGCTGGACACCGGCGAGATTCGCCAGGTCCTGTTCGACGGCCGGTAGTTTCGTATCAACATTGGCTCCCTCGGCCAGGATGACGATAGGGCTTTGGGTACCCCCGAATTCATCCAGAATGAGGTTGTATGCCGCGCGTTCGGTGGAAGCGGGGTCCACTCCTCCGGGCACATTGAACGCAGTCTTTAGGTCCAGCGCGGGCAACGCAACGACGACGAGCATGATGACTCCGGCCACGATGGCCATCAGGGGGCGTTTGACGACCACTTTGGACCAGGAGTTCAGGAAGCTCTTACCCGAGACGGGATCCTTGCTGGTCACCGTGCCTTCAGGGAGCTTACGCTCATGGCGGGGAAGGACGCGGCGTCCCAGCGTTCTCATGACCACGGGCAGCAGTGTCAGGGCAATGAGGACAGCGATGAGAACGGCAAAGGCTGCGGCCATGCCCATTTCCGTGATGAAGCTGATCTTGACGACGCTAAGTCCAACCAGGGCAATGATGACCGTCAGGCCGGCAAAGACAACCGCTGTGCCTGCTGTTCCTGTTGCCCGGGAGACCGCTTCCTGCACTGTTTTTCCGTCACGGAGTTCCGTACGGAACCGGGAGAGAATGAAAAGGCTGTAGTCGATGCCGACCGCCAGTCCCAGCATGGCAGCAAGGATGATGACAGTGTCGCCAACAGGATTAAATGCCCCGTAGGCGAGCACGCCAACAAGGCCGACACCGACGCCGAATGCGGCCAAGAGAAGGTTGAAGCCGGCAGCCACCAAGGACCCGAAGGTCAGCAGCAGGACGACAAACGCCACGAGAACACCGACGATCTCGCCGGGGCCGGGCGCGGGCGCACCCGGATCGACGAGGTTACCCCCAAGCTCGACCCGAAGGTGGTCCGGAGCCTGGTTCTTGAGGTCCAGGGCGGCCTGGTAATCGCCTTCCTTTTCGTCCACGCTGTTCAAGTCGCCGTACGTCAAGGTGGCAACTGCCAGTGACTTGTCCGCGGAAACATACGGTCGGGAGGGATCAAGGGGATCGCTTACCCTCTTGACGCCCGGCAGTTCAGCTGCGCGGTTAATCAAACGATTGATTGCGTCGGCATTGGCAGGGTCTGTGACAGCCTGGCCTTCAGCTGATTGGAACACCAGCTGCAGGGCCTTGGCGGGTTCGCCGCTCCCTGTGGACGGGAACTCCTGTTTGACTCGGTCAAGAGTGCGTGATGCTTCTGTCTCTGAAACCGACTGGGCTGCCGTGCCCGCGCCACCGTTAGCCTTCCCGGCGACCATGGCGCCGGTCAGCACCGCAAAGATCAGTAACCATGCGCCGAGCACGATAAGTCGATGCCGGGAGCAAAGGCGCCCCAGTCGAGAGAGAAAAATAGACATCAGAATGGACCTTTCAAGGAGCGGATGTGCGACTTATCCAGCATCTCCAAAATGGTGCCGCGGATCGTCCGCCATCGGGCTCGAATCCACATACATCAAATGCCGTATCCACGAAGGTGTCAGAGAGCTTCTTGCCGCACGCGTGGCTGTGAAGGTTCGGATGGCCCCCGTAGGACGATTACTTCTGGGCCTACTTCATTACTCGCTAAGCATCTTGTGACCCGCGCCTGTGGTCGTGGATGGTGGAGCGCCGGACCTTCAACGACATCATCGAAACCGGCACGAACTCATATCGGCTCGCACACAGCATCGCCCGGCAAGTGCATCAAGCAACCCATTGAAGCGGCCAGGACGCGGACCATAGACCTTGGCACGTCTAATGCCGGGACACCGCATCGGCCACGGACGCATACCCCTAAGAAACGCTTGCAAAGGAACGGCACGGCCTGGCGTACAGCAGCCGCTGTAGACAAAGCCGAGGCGGGCGGTGGATGCCTCTTTATTTGTATTCCGGAAGCTTAGATAACACCACCGACGAACCACGGGCCAACTGCCCCCGGGCGGTGGCCGGAGAACCTAAGGAGAGCCATGATGAACATGGCCCACAGACCAGGATAATGTCGTTCTTCGTGTCTCAGCTGGGAAACTATTTGCTGATATTGGGACTCTGCACGCTCTTCCTGAGTGCCCGTACCAAAGTCTCCGCAGAGTACTCCAAATTTGGCCTGCAGCGTTCCGTGGAGTTGAAGATTTCGAACGACCGGGATCCAAACCGCGATATCCCGGAACGTTTCTGAAGTCGTGTCGGTCACCCCGCACGGATGCCACGCACTTACATCCTCTTCAATGCTCAGGTCCGTACTACACCAACGGTAGTAGGCCGAAACCACACAACCTGGTGGATGTTTTGCAGCTCAGTAATTGGGACATTTGATCCAGCTTCAACTGGACGCAATCCCCACGAATGACCCGAACGCGTCAGGGGCAAGTCAGTTGATGAAGACTCCCGGCAGAGTTGGAAGGCCCAACAACGGGGTCTAGCAACCTTTGAAGAACAGAACACCCGACAATGCACTCCACGCAGCAACAAGATGCGCTAAACAGATTTGAGAAAATCCATGATTCACAGGTCCCACGAGATCCGCCGCGTGACAACGACCGACGCCTCCAAAGTTGACGATCTTTTAAATACAACAGTGGAAAGACTTATCCCTGACGCCCTCGCCCTCAACCATGGCATCAGGGTGACACGAACCGGACCCGGAGAATATACCGTCGAAACCACCGTCGATGTTGCCTGCGGTCACACCGTGTTTGAACACGATTTGAACGACAGCTATAATCCTGGCGTATCCGAGGGCACTTCATGACCACCGACGGTCAAAAACCTGCCCGGTTTCGACATAGTAGCTGAAATCCAAGGCGCCAACCCCTTCCGACGCTCCTATCGGACATCGGGCCCCCTAAAGGACCAGCCCCAGGCCCGGATCTGGGAGATCCGGGTCGGGCCTCCCGGAGGCTCACTGAACGAAGGCCTCCTGCGCGCGTTATGGAGCTGCGGGAAGTAGAGAATTGACCGAATAACCTGTCCCCATCATCGACATTTCCTTGGGGGACCCTTTGGAACGCATCCTGGCTACAGCCATGCCTGCCCTTCTTGCCGCGCTCCTACTATGCGGCTGCCGCGGCTCGCTGGCCGCCGCGCGCAGCGCCTGCATTTCTCCGCGACCGCGGCGCCATCTCCGAGCCGCACCGCTGCACCCACCCGTACAGCCGAACCATGACCGAGGGGGAATCCCATTCTGGTGACCTCGATGAGGGCGTCCTGTTTCTCAGGGCTCAGTTGGGGGAACGGGTCACCGCTACCACCCCCATCGTAGGCACCATCAATGACCTCGAACTGCCCGCGAAGGACTCCTTCGGCCTCTGTACGGCCGATGAGGACGTTGGGGATGGCCGTGGGGCTGCCCATGCCGTAGGGGACGAAACCGTCTCACGCTGGCAGTCACTGCCCAAAGCCAGATCGAATCTAGTGACGTATTGCTATTTTCATGTTAGCATTTCTGCGGCAACCGCTTTCCGCTCAGCACCGGCATCTACCAGATCGGCACGTACAATGACGAACTTTCCGAACGGCTTCCTCTGGGGAGCCTCCACCGCCCCGCACCAGATTGAGGGCAACAACGTAAACAGCGACTTCTGGGCACGCGAACAGCTACGGACCGGCATGGAACGCAGCGGTGACGCCATCGACAGCTACCACCGCTACGCCGAGGACATGAAACTGCTTGCCGACGCCGGGCTCAATGCTTACCGGTTCGGCATTGAGTGGGCTCGCATCGAGCCGTCACCAGGACACATTTCCACCGCGGAGCTAGCACATTATCGCCGCATGATTGATACCGCCCTTGGTTTAGGGCTGACGCCGGTTATAACGCTTCATCACTTCACCAATCCGCGCTGGTTCGCCGAAGAGGGCGGATGGATGGGGGACCGGGCGATCGAGCGGTTCACTGCTTACATCGAAGCCGTCGTCAGCATCCTGGACGGCGTCGAATGGATCTGCACCATCAATGAGCCCAACATGCTTGCTCTCATGACGACCATGGGTCGGGCTGCCGAGCAGCAAAAGGACAAAAAGTGGCTCAGTCCGACGGTGGAAGGAGAGGCCCGACCCGTAATTCCGGACCCTGATATCGATGTAAGCAAGCGATTGGTGGAGGCGCACCACGCTGCACGCCGCATTCTGCGCGAGCGTACACGGGCAGCAGTGGGATGGACGGTAGCGAACCAGGCTCTCGTCGCGTTGCCCGGCGGGGAAGAAAAGCTCCGCGAAGTGCAGTTCGTGCGGGAAAACATCTTTCTTGAGGCGGCACGCGGGGACGATTTCATCGGCGTCCAGTCGTACTCAAGCCAGAACGTCACGGCCGACGGCATCGTGCCGCACCCCGTTCACCCCGACAACACAATTGTTGGAAACGCCTATCGCCCGGATGCAATCGGCATCGCCGTACGGCACACCTGGGACATAACAGGTGGCGTGCCGATCCTGATCACTGAGAATGGCATCGCCACAGCTGACGATGAACGGCGCATTGCATACACGACGGGCGCCCTGCAGCACCTGTCAGACACGATGAGCGAAGGCATCGACGTCCGCGGCTATCTCCACTGGAGCGCACTGGACAACTACGAATGGGGCCACTGGGAGCCAACTTTCGGTCTCATCGCGGTGGACCGAACAACCTTCGAACGCCGCCCCAAACCAAGCCTCGCATGGCTCGGGAACGTGGCCAAAAACGGTTCCCTGCCGTCCACAACGGAGTCTGTCAGCACGGGGGTCGGTGCTTCATGACGATCGTTCAGGATCGCAGCACCCAGCTGCGCACTCTCCGTTGGGGGATCGTCGGTACCGGCCGGATCTCGGACAGCGTGGTAGCAGACCTCGCAGCCTGCCAAGGTACCGAAATCCGGACCGTGCACAGCAGGGACGCCGGGAAGGCAGCAGACTTCGCAAAAAAGTTCGCCGACGCCGGTTCGACAGACAGCTACGAAGAACTTCTGGCCGACCCCGAACTCGATGTGGTGTACATCGCCACCCCTTTCGCGACCCACTACGCGCTGACCCGGGATGCGTTGCTGGCCGGTAAGCACGTTCTCGTCGAGAAACCGATGGCGGTGACGGCCGGCGAGGTGGAGAAACTCTTTCAGATCGCCCGGGAGCGGAATCTGTTCCTCATGGAGGGCATGTGGATGAAATTCAACCCGGCTTTCATCCTGCTACAGGAACAGATTGCAAGGGACAGGATTGGCGCCCCCCGCAGCCTACGGGCGATGTTTGGCATGCCATTTCCCCAGGACGGCGGCAGCCGGTGGGACGTCAAGCGCAGCGGCAGCACCTTACTGGATCAAGGCATTTACCCCGTGACGCTGGCCCACACGATTTTCGGTGTGCCGGAGTCCGTCTACGCAGCAGGAACGGTACGCAGCGATGGGTTGGATCTCGCCGAGCACTTCACGCTTGAGTACACTGATGGCCGCTTCGCGCAATGCGCATCCTCCAGTCAGGAGTTCGCTGACCTCTCCGGCTCGATAAGTGGAACCAAGGGGTGGATCGTGCTCCCGGGACCGTTCTGGTCAACGACATCAATACAAATTCATGCCGGGTCCTGGCAAACGATCATTCACGCACCCGAGTCAGTTGACCTCGACCGCGAGGGCAACGGCTATGTGCCGATGCTGCGCGCAGTCAACGAAGCCATCACCGCGGGACTAACCGAGCATCCCCTGCATACCGCTGCGGACACAACAGCCGTCTTCCGCACCCTCGACATGATTCGCTCCGCCATCTTAGGTGGGAATTCCACCGTCCCGAAGAATCGAGTATGAACGGCTCGTATAAGGGGCGATCTCTTCTATGGACCACGGTATTCGGTGGATGCGTCCGTCGCTTTTCCATGCCCATCGGCCTCCGAGGGTGAGAACTGGGGATTTGGCTTCGGCTGTGTCGGGCGGTTTCCGGCAACCGGCTGGACCTTCGCAGCAGCTTCGCCGACGGATGTTCCGTGAGCCAGAGTTCGAAGCGGCGGTACCGGACGCGGCCGATGTTTCCGAAGTCGCTGCCTACGTGGTCAATTACCGCAACGGGCGTCCAACGCGCTTAGGTGACGGTGTCCGATAAGCGCAGATGTAGGAACAGCAATCCTGTCTAACAGCCTCCCCACTGCGGAGAAACTCCTGCGTCGGATCGATGCGCACGGCTGTTCCTCTTCCAAGGAACCGGGCCACACGAACTGCAGCTCTGGAATCTCGGAGCGACAAAGCGACTCCGCGCCGGAGCAACCTCCCGCGTTCCCGTTTTAGGTCATTAATCCACATGGAGATTCAATGCAAGGTCAAGTTCGAATGGCAGATGTGGCGGCGGCGGCAGGCGTCTCAGTGGGTACCGTTTCCAACGTTCTCCACCGACCCGACATTGTTACTCGCCGTACCCGTGAGAAGGTGCATCGAGCAATGCGAGACCTGAGATACACATATACTCCGCAGGCCACCCAACAGCCTTCATCGAAGCAGGGGGTGCGACCCTCCAGACCCATCCTTGCGCCGTCAACGGAGGACAAAGGGTCCGGACGTCGTTCAGGGAAACCCACCGCGCATATCAACCCATACTTCACCCCAGCCCAGGCCGCCCAAGTACGTGCAGCATTTCAGGCCGTAGGTCTGCGCGAAGGGTATGCTTCGCTCTCCGATCTCGTGGTGGCTGCGACCCTTGAAGAAGTAAATCGATTGCAGAGGAAATATAACGACGGGCAGAACTGGCAGGCCGTCCCTGCCGGAATGATCCGGCGGGGACGGCCCACTCGCGGCGAACGTGGACCGGGAGAGCTGCCAAGAGGCAACCCTCTGGCAACCTCCGCGGGCGATGGGTATCCGTGTCCGAGAACGACCTTTTCTGCGTGACGACAGGGTCGCAACGTGGATGGCGACGCCATCTCTGACTCCTGATGGAAGCCGCACGTGTCGACGGTGCCGGAGAGTTCCGGAAGTAGGTCTCTATAGGGCCTGACGAAGTCGCAGTTGCCGTCGTGTGAGTCTTGTGTGCCGCCGAGCCGGACAGGCCTCCGCATCCGGACAAACCTCCGACTATAACCGAGCCCAGCAGCGCCCAGCGCCTACTGGAACCATGAGCGGCCGATTGCTCTGTGGCACACGGCGTCGGTAGGTTACCGCTTCGCGAAAAACGTCATTTCCGATCGACAGCAGACGTCGCCCCGGACTGCCCGCCGCCAACTTGGTCTCCCATTGCTAGGTCCGTGCCCCAGCGACACGTTCCTGGCCTCATCGTAGGAGTCGACCCGCAACTGAAGCGCACGAAGGGCAAAAGAATCGGTCAAGACTACCGCCAACTGCCGCTGTACCCACGCCTGGTACGAAACCGGGCCCCAAGTCCGCCGGAATCTGTGCTTCCTAGTCCTTGTGAGGTCGCACCCGCCCTCACGGCCGCTTCACCGTCGTGGTTAAGCCGTCCAAACAGGAGCTGAAAGTCCAAGAAGACTTTGAGCGGTGAACTAAAGACATCCCGCATCGCGGGGTTCCCGATCAGGCGCTCTTGCCTCGGATGAGCCTGAAGTGCTCATGCGTCGCCGGGAGATCATAATCAGCCTCATTTCCGAGACGGGCACCGAGTTCCAACGCAAGAGCGTCGACCAGCCCTTTCAGATCGGTATCAATGGTTGTAAGTGCCGGTGACCACAGCTGCCCGGCCGGCGTTTTGTCGACTCCGACAACGGAAAGCAGTCCCGGGACATCCAATCCGAGTTCTCTGATGCCTGCCAATACCGCCAAGGCAACGTCGTCGTTGTAGCACGCTATTCCGGCGGGTACGGGTCCCCCAAGAATTGTTTGGACGGCCTGAATTCCGCTTTCGACCGAAAGCTCAACCGCTACCTGGCGGGCGTCGGGCAGCCCTTCCCTCCGGCAGATCGCTAGGAGCGCATCAAGCCTTCCGGGCCCGTATGGATCAAACCTCTTATCGGAAAGAGCTGCGAACCATACTGCTTTCGGCCTGTGACTTAGAAGGACACCTGCTTGGAGTTCCGCGATTCCTCCGTCCGGGCTGGTGCGCGGACCGGTCATGGACGGAACGATGATAATTCCCCGACCTTCCAACCAGTCCCGTTCTGTCCGGCTAAGCACGCCAAGATCCACGACCGCCAAGGGCCGCAGGGCCGCGATGGCCGATGCCGTCGCAGCAGGCGTGTCTCCCGCGAAACGGACCACAACGTTTCCGCCTATTTGACGTGTGCGGACCATTACTTGGTCCACCGCGTCCTGGAGATTCCCGCCGAAGCTAGTGTTGGGGACCAACACTACGATGGTTTCGCTCCGACCGCTTTTAAGCATTCGACCAGCAGTGGATGGCTGGTAATCCAGTTCTTGAGCCGCGTCAAAGACTCGTTGTTTAGTTTCTTCCTGGAACCTGGCGCCGTTGCCGTTGAGGATATTGCTGACCGTGGAGCGGGAAACCCCCGCAAGACGTGCCACATCGGCACTCGTGGCCGGACGATGAATCGACCTCGCAATGAGCATCTTGACCGCTCCTTTCGTTGAGTGGCGGGAGCCCGACTGGAACTTGTATTTCCTAGATCTTACTAAACTAGTAACGCGTGTGCCTTGAGGAATTACCGGAGTTGCTTCCTCACATACTCAAGCAGTTCCTGGTAGGCGGCGACCTGCTGGAGTTCAGTTCGGGTGATCACGCTAGATCGTGTTGAAGGGAACGGCCCTGTCGCCGGGATTGGGCAGGTTGGGGTCTGGGGGTGGGACGGCCTGTCCGGACAGGCTCTCATCACCCTTTGAGCCGCCGAAGCTGTAGTCCTGAGACGGCGGCCCCGTCGACGGTCAGCAGCCCCGTATTGGCTCCGTCCACTGCCGCAGGACAGTTTGCGGATTAGCGCCTTATGTTTCCGCGGGACAGGCGTGGGCTGGATTTTCCCCCCAACCCACGCCTCAAATTATTCGCATGTGAGTATGATCACCGTAGGGTCGATGCCCTCGGCCGTGGCTTTAACGGCAATGTCTCCAGGTCCGGTGGCCCGAACGATGGCCAGGGCGCGGCCATCAAAGGTGCAGTGTTCAGCTCCGGTGAAAGACTCGGCGGAGATGGGATTGCCGGCGCCGTAGGCCTGAAGAACCGCCGGCCCTTCAACATCCAGTCTTATCGGACGGTCCGCTCCGGTATGGACTACGCCACTTTCATCGGAAAGGGTGACTCTGATGAAGCCCAGTCCTCCTATGTCGAGGATGTCGTCTTCTGCACGTACCTGGATGGTGAATTGTGGCGTCGCACTACGCAGCGAGCTTCGGGCTTGTTCAGTTCCCTGGACGTAGGATACGGCTGTCAGTTCTCCCGGGGTGAAAAGAACATCAAAATCGGCGCGGAATTTGCGGGTTCCACCAACCATGGCCCGGCCGAGGCTTTCGCCGTCGAGCAGCAACTCCACCTCGTCGGCATTGGCATACACCTCTACGTGCACCTGCCGGCCCTCTGCTCCGTGCCAGCTCCAGCTCGAGACGGTGTCCGACCAGGACCAAGGGGTTGCCATGGCGATTTCCTGCCCGAAGCGTTCGGGTCGTTGGACGGCAATGTACGGTTCGGTCCGGTGGCCGTAAACGATTTCCCTGTAATACGACTGTGGCCGGCGGACGCCGGTGATGTCCAGGTCTCCGCACCAGGCCGTCAGCCCTGGATAGGCTGTCGCGAAGCTTGATGCGCCGGCATTCTCGGCGCGGGTGTATTGTGTGACTCCGATTCCGACTTCTCCAAGGTAATCGAAGCCTGTCCATGTGAAGTCTCCCAAGACATGGGGGTGTTCGAGGACCAGCGGCCAGTTCTTGTCGATTTCGGTCACCCAGGTCTCCGACCCGACAACGATCCGGGCGGGGAACTGTTCGAGTTCGAGCTCGTAGCGGGCTGATCCGTAGTTGAGACCGCCGACATCCAGGACGGAGAAAGACTCTTCCGTCCGGGTCGAGACAAGGGAGGATGCCTGGATCTGATTCATCATGGGACCGAAGTCGCCCATCATCTGGTTGACGCCACCAGAAACCGCAGCCTCCGTGCGCCGCTGCTTCATGCCTTCCAGAACGCTGTCCAACACGGAGACGAACCCGTTGATCCCGTTGGTGACGAACCGGGTGGAGTCCAGTGATCGCACTTTCTCCGCGAGCAGCCGTCCCCAGTGGGCTGCGAACCGGTTTCCTGTTTCTGGAATTTCATTGCCGATGGAGTAGAAGATGACGCTTGGATGGTTGAAGTCCTTGGCCACCATGGCTTCGACATCCTTTTCCCACCACTGGGGGAAATCGTAGGAGTAGTCGTAATCCGATTTGGCTGAAGTCCAGACGTCGAAGGCCTCGTCCATGACCAGCATGCCCAGTCGATCGCATGCGTCCAAGAGGGCGGAGCTGGCTGGGTGGTGGGAGCTGCGGATCGCATTGAAGCCAGCATCTTTCAGAAGCCGGATCTTTCTTTCCTCTGCATCTGCGAATGCCGCGGTCCCAAGCGGTCCGTTATCACCGTGGATGCAAGCTCCACGCAGCTTCACGCCACGTCCGTTAATCCGAAGCCCCTTCCGTGGATCCAGCTGCAGGGTACGGATGCCGAACGTAGTGGAGACCTCATCGGCTGTTTCCTCCGTCCGCAGAGTTACCGTAGCCTCGTACAGGTTTGGAGTTTCGACGTCCCAAAGGTCGGGAGTTTCAACGTACAGCCGCTGACGCACGGTTTCCTGTGCCCGGGGGAGCAGCGTCACAGGCGAGTCAACCCGGGCCACCTCCTGGCCGTTCCGGGTAAGGACTGTAAGGGCGCGGGCGGTCGTCGTGGTGGCACTGAAGTTTTCGGTGATTGTCTCCACCTCGACGACGGCCAAGTCGTCCTCGACATCGGGGGTTGTGACCCGGATGCCGTCCACAGCGACGTGCACCGGATCTTTCACATGGAGATGGACGTTGCGGTAAATACCGGCTCCCGAATACCAGCGAGAGTCGAGATGAGTCCGGCACTCCACGCGGATCTCGTTGTCGGTTCCAAATTCAAGGAACTGGTCAATCCGGACCGTGAAGCGTGAATAGCCGAAGGCGCGCTGGCCCGCCAGCGCGCCGTTGACGAACACGTTGGCGTCCCTGTAGACACCGTCGAATTCAAGAACTACGAGCTTGCCGCTGTGATCAGAGGGAACGTGCAGGGTCCGGCGGTATTCAAATGCACCGCCCGGAAAGTATCCGTTCGTTTCGCCGCGCGGGGCATCGGCACTGCGGGCGGTGGCGATAAGGGCGTCGTGGGGAAGGGCTACTTCACGCCAGTCCGCACCTGTGGTACCCCCAAGTTCCTGGAAGGCCGTTGCCTTTACCCTGTAGGCCCAGCCTTCGTTAAACGGAGTCCGACTCATTTTGGGCCCTCCGGGCCGGAGGAAGGGGAAAACCTGCTCATTATTTAGATCCTGTCCATTGTGCGTGCCACGTGTCACCAGAGTGACATGGTGGAACAAAGTCGAATTAATGTGGGTCCACCACGGATCATGCGCCGTCGCATGCGCGGACGGCATCGGTGACGTCTGTCGTCGTCTGATCTGCGCTGGCTGGGGGCCCTTACGTGACGCCGGCGCTGAGGCCGCTGTCAGCGCTTTCGCGCAGCCTCCTGCGTGCTTCGCGGCGGTCGCGCTGACGGTCGGGGTCGGCTGTCGGTGCTGCAAGCAGCAGGTTCTGCGTGTAGTTGTTGGTGGGATGGGTGGTCACATCACGTGTCGGTCCCGTCTCTACGAGCTCTCCCTTGTACATGACTGCCACCCGATGGCTGATGTGGCGTACTACTGACAGGTCGTGGGTGATGAACAGGTACGAGACACCGGTCTGTTGCTGGAGCTCGATGAAGAGCTCCAGGGCCTTGGCCTGGGTTGTCAGGTCGAGGGCTGATACGGGTTCATCGCAGACGATGAGTCTTGGTTTGAGTGCCAGTGCCCGGGCAATCGCGACGCGCTGCCGCTGTCCGCCGCTGAACTCCCGCGGATACCGCTCGGCCGCGTTCCGGGGCATTCCCACGCGATCCAGCAGATCGGTGACCGAGCGGCGGGCCTCCTGCGGGTCGACGCCTTGGGCGATCAACGGCTCGGAGAGGATGTCGGCGATTTGCAATGCAGGATTCAGTGAAGTGTAGGGGTCCTGGAAAACAACCTGGATGTCACGTGCCAGCGGTCGGCGTTCGCGTCCTGACAAATGCGTGATATCGCGCCCATCGAAATGAATGGACCCTGAGGTTGGCTTCGCCAGGCCCAGTACGGCACGGCCGAGGGTTGTCTTGCCGGACCCGGATTCCCCGACGAGACCCAGGGTCTCGCCGGGGGCGATGGTCAAGGAGATGCCCCGCAGAATCTCCGGAGAGAAGCCGCGCAGCTTCTTGCTGGGATAGCGGAGCTTAAGGTCTGAGACTTTCAGCAGGTCAGTCATTGGTCCTCCATGGGTGCTGCGTGGGCGGGTGTCGGGACGAGGTCGCCGCGCACAGTGTCCTCATCGAGGATCGAGCCGATGAGTGTCTTGGTGTAGGCATGGCTGGGTGCGTGGAAGATTTGGCGGACCTCACCGCTTTCGACGAGCTCCCCGTCGCGCATAACCATTACCCGGTCACACAGGTCGGCGACGACGCCGAAGTTGTGTGTCACCAGGAGTACCCCTATGCCGTACTCGTTCTGGAGGTCCCGGAGCAGGTCAAGGATTTCGGCCTGGACGGTGACGTCCAGTGCGGTGGTGGGTTCATCGGCGATGAGCAATTTAGGCCGGCTGGCTACGGCGCCCGCTATGAGGACGCGCTGCGCCATGCCGCCGGAGATCTGGTGCGGGTATGACCTGAAGGTCCTTTGGGGGTCGACGATTCCTACCCGGTCCAAGAGGCCCAGTATGACCTGTTGTGCTTCCTTGACCGACATCCGGTCCAGCAACGGCTCGACGAGTTGGCTTCCAACGGTGAAGGACGGGTCCAGATTGGCCATGGGCTCCTGGGGGATATAGGAAACGACGCCGGCACGGACTTTGCGCATGGCTTCGCGGTCCTTGCTGAGCAGGGATTCTCCAGCAATTTCCATGATGTCTGCGCTTACCCGCGCCTCCTTGGGCAGCAGCCCCAGAACGGAGAACGCCGTCTGGGTTTTACCCGAACCTGATTCACCGACCAAGCCAACGATTTCGCCGGGTGCGACATCCAGTGAAACTCCCCGCACCACTGCCTTGGCATCGCCATCAGGTTGCGGGTACCGGACCCACAGATTGCGGACCGCGAGCAGCCCTCCCTTTTTGGCGTCAGTCAGGGGAGTGGGCGGCTTATCGAGCGCTTCCTCTGCTGTGACCGCTTCACGCATGGCGCGCTTCTTGGCCACCGCGGTGGGGGCTGCCAGAACATCCCGATAAGCATTGCCCAGGAGGACCAGGCCTCCGGACAGCAGTCCAAGGAAGAGGGCAGGCCAGAGCATCTGCACTGGACGGGTGTAGATGTTAAGGAAGGCGTCGCTGGTCATCGCGCCGAAGCTAGGGGTTGTGGAGGACCCAAAGCCGAGGAAGGCCAGGCCGGCCTGCACCCCGATTGCCGCGCTTGCCATGAAGGCTGAAGCGATGATGACCGGGCCGCGGACCGCGTAAAAGACGTGCCTGGAAAGAATACGCCAGTTTGACAGCCCAGAGACCTTTGCAGCATCGACATACAGTTCGTTCCGGACGGAGACCACAAGATTGCGGACCAGCCGGAAGATGCTGGGCGACAGGAAGAAGCCGAAGACCGCCATCATGCCCTGGTAGGAGGAACCCATGACCGGGTACAGGACCATGACAAGGACGAGCACGGGGAATGTCATCAGCAGGTTGAATACCCATGAAATCACGGCATCGGTTTTGTTTCCGGCGTAGCCGGCGATTAGACCGAGAATGCTGCCGATAACGATGGCCATGCTTGCACCGATGAGTGCGGAGATGAAGGATACCTGCAGCGAGGCAAGTGTGCGTGCCCAGATGTCACGCCCATTTTGGTCTGCTCCGAGCGGCCATTCTGGAGTGCCGGGGGGAACGTTGACGTGGGCGAGGGATGTGAAAGCAGGGTTGTGGGTGCTGAGCACTGGCTCCAACATAGCCAGAAGGGCCAGCGCCACGAGGACGAACAGGGACGCTGCGCCCACCGGCTTTGTGAGGAGACGCCGGAAGGCGCCGGCGCGGCGTTTTGTGGCGGGATCCCCAACGGGAACGATTGCCTCGGGTTCCGGGAGAGTCACGACAGTCTCGCTTTCGGGTTGAGCCATCCGTTGGCGACGTCCACAATCATGTTTACGACGACGACTAGGCCGACGCCGAACAGGGTCACGCCGAGCATCGCCGGCAGATCGCCCTGGATGGTTGCTGTGAACCCATAAGTGCCGTAGCCGGGAAGTGCAAAGATTTTTTCGATGAAGAGCGATGCGCCGAACAGGGTGATGAATTGCAGGGAAAAGGTGGTCAGTGAAGGGCTGGCGGCATTTCTCATTGCGTGCTTAAGAAGGATCTTGCGTTCAGCGACACCCCGGCTGCGGAGGGTGCGGATGTATTCCTTGTTCAACTCATCGATCAATGACCCCCGGATCTGCGCGGCCAGGGCAGCGATACCCCCGATAGATAAAACCACTGCGGGCAGGACTACCGAAGCGAACCACCCCACGGGCGACGTTGAGAAGGGGACGAAGCCGACGGCGGGTACAAGTTTGAGGGTGATGGCAAAGAGGTACACCATCCCGATGCCCAGGATAATTCCGGGAAACACGAATGACAGGGTCGTGATACCCTGCAAAACGGAATCGAGCCAGCCGCCCCTCGCAGCAGATGTAACGCCCAATAAGAGGCTGATAAGAATGGTGATGACACAGGCCAGGACCACGACTGACAGAGTCACCGGAAGCCGGCCGGCCATGGCAGTCGCTACAGGTTCACTGGTGAAGTAGGAACGACCCAAGTCGCCCTGGAGGGCATGTGTCAGCCAGCTCCAGTATTGCTCGAGGATGGGACGGTCCAGGCCAAGCTTGTCCTCAAGAGTGGCCACCTGATCAACGTTGGCACTGGGACCCAAAATGTTTCGGGCCACGGGGATGTTGGCGCCAAAGGTAAGAAAGAACGTGATGGCAGTGACGATGAAGACCAAAAAGATCCCCTCGCCGATGCGTCTTAGCAGGAATGGAAGCACGAAGTTCTCCAAGATGCGGGTGCGGGGGCGTCAAGCCCCCGCACCACTAAGGATTGCTACTACTGGTTGCCGGCTGGCTTGAAGGGTTCGACACCTTGGCCGAACTGGACAGGAGCTGTGAATTCGACGGTCTTCGGCACGACGTAGAAGCTGGCGATATTGCTCACGGGAGCGGCCCATGCCTGGTCCACCAAGTACTCGTTGATTGCCCTGAACGCCTCCGCCTGCCCGGCTTCGGGTGCTGCGTTTGCAGCCGCTTTGAGCTTCTCGAGTTCTGGGGTGGTCAGGTTGAAGGGGTTGAAAATGCCGGAGTTGGACGCGTTGAAGTCTTGCGCGTCCGATCCACTGAAGCCGTTGAACATGAAGAACATGCCGTAACTCCCGCCGAACACTTTCTGGTAGAACTGCTGGAACGGAACCGGCTCCCAGGTAACCCTTACGCCGATGTCCGCCAGAGACTGCTGGACTGCTGATTCATACGCGGTCGTAATGCCCGGGACGCTTGGCATCGTCACATCAAAGCCATCAGAGTAGCCCGCTTCAGCCATAAGTTTCTTGGCCTGCGTGACGTCGTACGGCGTCTTCTTCTCCAGATCCTGGCTGAAAGCAGAACCTTCTCGACTGAAAAGCTGGTTCGTGGCCGTATTCGTTCCGGGGTTGAGGTTCGCAGCGATGGCGTCGCGGTTGACGGACATGTTGATCGCACGCCGGACCCTAACGTCCTTCAATGCAGGGACGATCTTCCCTTCCCGGTCGACGAGCCACAAGGCCGACACGGTGCTTGGCTTGCCCTGCCCCACAGTGAATCGATCCTGCGGGAACTGAGACTGGGCGTCCTTGGACGGAAGTCCGGCGTAATCAAGCTGTCCGGAGAGTACAGCGTTCTGTCCCGCCGTGGGATCCTGGATGATCTGCACATCTACTGTCTCGTAGGGATATGCCCCGGCGTTCCAATACCCCGGGTTCTTGTCCAGCACATAGTGGGACCCGACGGTGGACTTTTCCTTGGACAGGATGTAAGGGCCTGAACCGACAGGCCACAGCTTGGAGTCCTCTGCGGTCAGCGAATTCGGGTCCCCTACAACTGCCCCGGAAAGGTAGGGCAAGAGGGCCGCATCAGGCGATGAGAGGCTGACGACGACGGTGGATTCATCGGTGGCTTCCACTTTGGAGACCGAAGCCACATTTTGCTTTGTTGAGGGGCCGACCCTGGCGGCTTCCAGCGATGCGACTACCGCCTTGGCGTCCACCGGGTTTCCGCTGGTGAACTTCATGCCGCTGCGGATCTTCAGCGTTAGCTGAGTGCGATTATCGCTGTACTGCCACGATTCTGCAATTGCGGGCACCAACTTGCCGTCAACGGAACGGTGCACGATTGTGTCGTACGTGGAGAGAAGAAGGGTTGCATCTCCTCCAGACCAGGCGCCCACCTGGAAGTTCGATGGCGGGGCCGCCAGCGCGAGCCGGAGCGTGTGCGGGGCCTCCTGTCCGGAGGATCCGGACGTGCCGCTCGGTCCCGAACAGGCCGTGAGCGCGAACGTCGCTGCAACTGCAATGGCTGCGGCGCGAGCCAAATGCTTCGTCTTCATGAAGACTTCCTTGTCGATGAGGTGGAGTACGTGTTGGACGGACGAAAGGCAGCAGATGGGCGCTCCGTAGGCCGTCAATACCGCGTGACGGAATGAGTGAAGAGCTCCGGTAACACGCGGTACTAGAAATTTAGGGCACACGTGTTACTAAAGTAAATAGGTGACGCGTGTTACTTTTCTTCCACCTTGTACCCTTCGCAGTGCGGAATCGGGGAAACGCGGAGTCGGTTTATTTAGCAGGGTGCGCTGTTCGCGGCCTGGCCTGGCCTTACAGGGTGCCGAACCCTGCTACCGTCCGGCGTCGACAAAGCAGTTCCCTTGATCATTCAGGAGGGCTGTATGGCTTCCCGGGAGGGGTCAGATCCGGGGTTCAACGGCTTTCGGCCATGGCACAAAGCCCTCAGCCTTTACGTTCCAGTCCTCGGGGAATCCGTTACCGGACTCGTTTTCCGCAGCCAGCAGTGATACGGCCGCGAGGAATGCGCCGTTCCCGGGAAGGTAGAGCGGCAGGATGCCGCCCAGCTGGGGGTTGTGTCCGACGGCGGTGTGCCTGTTCCTTGCCTCGTCCCTGAGCAGGCAATCCATAGCCAGCTCTGGGTTGCCGAGTCGGGCGGCCGTCATGGCCATCACGGGAAAGTCCCAACCCCATGCGCTGGGCCATTCCCAGGAGTTGAGGACGTACCGGAGTGACTTTTCCATCCGTCCGGGGTCGATCAGCGGTGTTGGCGGCACGAGCCCGTAGGCGGCCAAGAAGGAGGGGTGGTCGTCGCATCGGAGGTACGGTTCGGTCGCGACAGCGGCGTAGCGGTCAGCCTGCTGGTGGGGCTGTGCGAGGTTGTCCTGGATTGCGGTCCAGGTATCAATCCGCTCTTGGCCGGTGCGTTCGCGCCACCGCTGCGCTATTTCAAGGCCGAACCACCAGTAAGCAAGTTCAAACGTGGGGTTTTCTGTGGTGGCCGCATCGTAGAACTCTTGGGCCGGCATGATGGGGGCAGGAAGGTGGTACGCGCCGTCGCGTTCCTCGGTGAAGGCCGCCATGAACGTAGCAGTGTCCTCCACCAGCTCGGCATAGGCGTGCGCTAGGGCTTCCCTTTCTTGCGGGCAAGAAGCGTTCCACAGCAGTTCCAGCAGGTAAAGGGGATGGGGCTGCTGCCAGATCAAGAGCGAGCCGATAGGGTCGGGGCTTTCCCGCCCATTCGGTCCTACATGCTTCGGCCAGCGGGCGCCCGGGTACCCCTGCCGCGCAGCAGTTTTCCGCGCCTGCCCCAGGATTGACAGATACCAGGGCATGCTGCGGGCCAATAGTTCCGGCCGGCCCCACGTCGCGAAGTGGGCGGCGTGCAGCAGATGCATCTCAAGATGGAACTTGCCTTGCCAGGAATTGGTGATCAGGCCCGTTTCCTGCGGAGGTGCTACCCCCGCGCAGTTGACGGCCGTGAGGTACTGCGACAATACAGCCCTTCTTTCCAGCTCCTGGGCACGCGGGTCGGCGTTTCCCTGCGCATCGATGGCTGCCCCGGAGGACCAGAATCGTTTCCAGGATTGCGCAGCTGCCTGTCTCAAGGGCTCAAACCCTACGTAATCGGTCGGCCACTCCCGGGGAACGGTTGGGTCGGACGCGAACGCTGCCACGATGTCGAGTGACTCTTTCGCAGACTCGACCCGAAAGTAGTGCGGATGGTCCGTTTGACTGATTCTTGCGTTGTTTGTATCGACGTCGACTCGGTAGCTCGTCGCGTCCAATTGCCGCAGTATGCTGGCGCGTCCGGCTTGTTGTGGCGTCAATACTGACGTATGGCGGTCGGGGGCGTCCCAGTCCGAGGTCTGAAAGAATCCGTCCGAGGCGTAGGGGAATCGTATGGATACGGTGAGCCGCCCGTCGGAAAGGAGGCTTGAACGTACCCGGAAGCCCACCGCCGCGCTGTGCGGCGCCGTTACTGTCTGAACTCTGACAAGTTCGCCTGCGTAGCGAAAGGTGCTTTCAATCAGCCCTGTCCACAGGTTAAGTTCCTGGTGGACCGCTGTTAGTGCATGGGGGTTATTCTCGATGGCCCCACCCGGTGTCTGGCGAAGCTCCAACCCAAGGCGGCCAAGGTCTATACGCTGCGGGTTGGCATGCAGCCATGCTCCCGGTTTGTTCTCATCAGATAATTCACCACGCATGGCTTGTTGCATGTCGTATTTATCAGGATAGGACACCGGGCCCCGGGAGGTCTCGTAGTGCGACATTGCGTCTTCGAGAGTGTAATCCCCGGGATTGGGCATTTCATGCCACCCCCACGAACTCATCGTGGCCGTATTCACCGCAACACCGCCGCCCGCCATGGCCGCCCTTGCATCGTGATAATCCGTGAAAGTTTGCATCCCGGTGATATCGGCACTGAACGCGAAATCCCCGTTGCCAACAGTGAGGACATGCTCTGGATTCGGGGCTGTGATGCGAACTGCATGGCGCGCCACCACTGCCTGGCGGTTGATGCCTGATGCTTTCGGTTGGGCAAGCGACAGCTCTCGCTGCGGGGGGGTTCCCGAGCTGAATGGGGTGTGGGTCAAGGGGTTCTTCTTCCAGGGCATCGTCGGACTGGGCGGGTAGTGGTCAGAGACAAGCGTGTAGTTGAGACCATAGCTTGCGACCGTCTTGGGAAAGCGGCACCGGGGTCCCCGGCCGGCAGGACTGCCGGCGCTCGGGCTGTACTGACAGTAAGGCCGCCGCAGTCGCACGTGACACTAACACAGGTTACCCGGCGACCTTCGCCTCTTGTCAACCTCGCGGCGGAGTTAACGCGAGGTACTCCGACGGTGTGGCATGCACCACAAACGAGGTCTCCTGAGACGCTCACCCGTCCCGGCGTCTTACCGCCATGTTTGAACAGGAAAATGGGTCATCATCGGTTATCGAACTTCCCCTGAGTTCCGGTATGTGCTGAATGCCCATGCGGCTCCCCCAGCGGAAGCCGGCCAAGTCCAGGCCTTCGTTCCTGCATCCGAGTCGTACCGGGAAGGCGCCCTCGAGCGATTCAACGCGGCTGTTCACCCAGCGCCATTCGAAGTGGGGGCGGACGCGCTAGGGCCGGGACAGCGGATAACAATCTCCATAGGTCAGGAAATAGTCAACAGAACCATCGACGTCGTTATGGGTGACAAGTCCTGCCTCTGGATTTGGCCCGATGGGGGAATGGGGCGTCGCCTTATCGACCTTAAGGTCGCCGGAATCAATTCACGGATTGATCAGCCACGCAAGCCGCTCGGCAACGAATTGCCCCTGCCGGACTAGGAGAAACCAATGTCGCTTATAGAGCCGGACATAAGCTTGGATCTTGCTTCAAGGCCCCCGGCGTTGTTGAAGTGCATGTCGACAAGGCCTCTGAAGTGGACCATGCATTGAATCGTGCAATCGCCGCCGTCTCGGAGGCTGCCGAGGTCCACGGAATGGGAATTCTTGTTACAAGTGTAGGGCCCGGCAGTTAGTGTCGTCCGGGCGCGCCCGGACGTGCCTTACGGTCTCGTGTTGCAACGCCACGCCTAGGCTTTGCAACAGCGACTGGCGAAGGCTCGCCGCCTGTGACAGGGGATCCCCGACGAACCATCACCCGATGTCCGCCCCAGCCCCCTACGTGGGTGCTGCCACCAAAGCGCCGGAGGGTTGGAGGGCCCGGCACATCTCAAGAGGCCGCAGTCCATTTATTGCCGCATTGGACCATTGACAGGTATCACGTGTTACTCCTACGCTGTCTCCAAGTGACACGCGATACACCCTAGGATTTTTATGACAAAGGAGTCACCATTGTGACCGACAAGCCCGCGGTGACAGCTGAACAAGCGCCGCCCTCTGTTGCTGCAGCCCAGGTCGGTGGTGCCATGGGCATCGAAGGTACGATACTGACCACGAGTGAAACACCCCCCGTTCCTGAACGAGTAAGCGCTGGCTGGATCTGGCTCTTTGTGCTCGCCATGTTCGGCGCCTACACCGCACTGGTGGCACCGATCGGCATCTCGCTTTCCATCCGGGTGCAGCAGTTGGCCCCCGAGAACGTTGAGGTTCTCGGATATATCATCGGCATCGGCGCCTCGGTCGCGGCGGTCTGGGGCCCTATCTTGGGCATGGTCAGCGACCGGACCAGGTCCCGATTCGGTCGCCGCCGCCCGTACGCCGTCGCCGGTGCCATCATTGGAGTAGCGGCTCTGGGATTTATCGCCTGGGTGCCGAGCATCCCGCTCGTCGTCGTGGGCTGGGTTTTCGTGCAGATAGGTTTCAGCTCGGTCATGGGCTCGTTGATGAACACCCAGGCCGATCGGCTGCCCGAGGAGCAGCGCGGTAAGGTCGCCGGTCTGAGTGGGTTTGTTCAGATGCTCGCCTCGATCTCCGGCGTCGGCATGGCAAGCGCCTTCATCGGCAACAATTTCCTCGTGTTTCTGGTACCCGGTTTCATCGGGCTGATTCTTGTACTGTTATACGCAGTGTTTTCGAAGGAACCAGACAGTCGCAACATCGTCGTGGCCGACAGCATGACGCTGCGGAAGATGCTTCAGTTCATGGTCTTCAATCCTGCCAAGTATCCGGATTTTGCGTGGAACTGGCTGGGACGCCTTATCTTCATGATCGGCGTTACGTTTGCCACCACGTTTACGACTCTCTTTTATGCCTCCCGGCTAAGTACTAACGGCCGGGTGGAAGACATTGGCGCGCTAATCGTTATTCTTTCGCTCATCGGCGTGGTGTCAACAGCCGGAAGCGCACTCGCTGGCGGCATCTTGTCGGACAAACTTAAGCGCCGACGCATTTTCATCCTGTCAGCAGGCATCGCTTACACTATCGGCGCAGTCCTGATGGCCTTCGGAGGAAGCAACGTTGCCGTGCTCATCATCGGCTCGATCTTCGCCAATGTAGGACTCGGCGTCTTTTCCGCCGTCGATCAGGCAATCGTCCTGGACGTGCTGCCCGAATCCGATACGGCTGCTGGCCGGTTCATCGGAATCAACGGATACTCCACCTCCCTGGCACAGGTCATCGCCCCTGTCGCTGCCGCTCCGCTTCTCCTCATCGGCGTCACGGGCGCCGACAAGAATTACGGCGTTCTGCTGCTTGTCGCAGCAGCATGCACTCTCGTTGGGGGCACTATCGTTCTGCTCTTTGTCCGTAAGTCCAGCTGACAACAAGGCGTTCTCGCCAACGGCGATCGCCTGCGTGGCAGCGGGACTCGCCGTTCTTAACAACGCCGTCTGCCTGCCTGCCCACGCCCAGCGGCCACTTCGCCGTTGACTAAAGACTTTCGTATGGTCCTGCGCCCAGTCGAGCCGCTCAGATAAACCACTCAGATCCTGGCGCGACTGCACCGTCTCCTTCTAACCACTTGTAAAGGGAAGATATTCATGACAACCGTTGATACGACCACCTTCGCCTACCGCAATGCGTCCCTCCCTGTGGAAGAACGCGTCGCTGACCTGATGTCCCGCCTGAGCCCTGCACAGAAAGCCGGGCAGCTCTCCCTTTACTTCTACATGGCTGTTGCCATGAACATCCCGGCAGATGTCGACATCGCTTCTCTTCCACCGGAAAGCCAGGCCTTTCTGCGTCAACCGAGCATGGTACAGGACGCGATCCGCAGGGGTGGTGCGGGTTCGGTGTTGTTCGTCACCGATCCCGCTCAGATCAACCAATTGCAGAAGATTGCTGTGGAACAGGCCGAACACGGCATCCCGCTGCTTGTCGGCTTCGACGTCATCCACGGACTGCGCACCATCTTCCCTGTCCCAATTGCCATGGCCGCAACGTGGTCGCCTGACGACATCCAAGCCGCTCAGACCATTGCTGCCCGCGAGGCACGGGCCGTCGGCATCAACTGGACTTTTGCGCCGATGCTGGATATTTCTCGCGATCCCCGCTGGGGCCGCATCATCGAGGGCCCGGGAGAGGACCCGGTCCTCGGTGCCGCGTTTGGCGCGGCGCAGGTGCGCGGATTCCAGGGCGCCATGACCGAACACAATATTCTTGCCGGCCCCAAGCACTTTGCCGGGTACGGCGCCGCCCGCGGCGGCCGCGACTACGACGACGCGGAAGTCTCTGAATCCGAACTGTACAACGTGTACCTGCCCCCGTTCCGCGCCGCGATTGAAGCAGGCGCCGCGAACGTCATGAGCGCCTACATGGACCTCAACGGAGTCCCTGCCTCCGGAAACCGCCGGCTGCTCACAGACGTGCTGCGCGGCGAACTTGGCTTCAAGGGTTTCACAGTCTCTGACGCGAACGCGGTCCGCTCGATGGAGACACAGCATTTCGCCAAGGACCTCACCGACGCAGCAGCCCGTGGCGTGCATGCCGGGCTCGATGTCGAAATGGCCATCTTCGACCCCGCCTACGACCGGATCCCGGACGCCGTTGCGCAGGGCAAGCTCTCTGAAGAGGACCTCAACATAGCTGTGCGAAGGGTACTGGACGCAAAGTTCCGCCTCGGCCTGTTTGAGAACCCCTACGTGGATGTGGACGCAGCGACATCGGCAGTGAACGCGCCGGACAGCCGGGAAGCAGCCCAGCGTGCTGCAGAAAAGACCATGGTGTTGCTGAAGAACGCCGACCGCACTCTGCCGTTAAAAGCTGAGGAATTGTCCTCGGTCGCCGTGATCGGACAACTTGCCGACAGCAAGCGTGACATTCTCGGGCCCTGGGTATTCGACCATGACACCGCCGAAGCCGTAAGTATCTTGGACGGACTCCGGGCCCGGTTGGGGGGTCAGGTGAGGCTCGATCACGCCCCAGGCGCCAGCATTCCCGACCGTGTCTACCCGTCACCGTTCGACCGGATGGACACAACGGTTATTCCTACCCCCGCCGATTACGACGATGACGCTGAAATCGCCCGGGCCGTGGAACTCGCTGCGGCCGCAGACATCGCCATCGTTGTTGTCGGGGAGCGCCAGAACCAGATCGGAGAGAAGGCTTCAACATCCACTCTTGCACTTGGTGGCCGGCAGCTGGAGCAGTTGCAGCGTATTTCCGCGACGGGTACCCCCGTGGTCCTCGCTGTCATGTCCGGCCGTCCCGTGGATCTGCAATGGGCGGACGCGAACATTCCTGCCATCATCCAGGTGTGGTATCCGGGGACTCGCGGCGGCGACGCTGTTGCTTCCGTGCTTCTGGGCGACGTTTCACCCGCTGCGCGGTTGCCGTTCAGCTGGCCCCGGCACGTAGGTCAGGTGCCCATGATCTACGCCCACCACCGCACCTTCGTTCCGCAGGAGCAAGGTGAACGCTACTTCAATGAACCGTCTACCCCGCTGTACCCGTTTGGACATGGACTCTCGTACACCGACTTCGAGTATGCAAACCTTTCAGTCGACCGCGATAACGTGCGCGTCGGCGAGAGCCTCACAGTTTCCGTGGACGTGGCTAACGTCGGTGACCGAGAGGCGGATGAGGTCGTGCAGCTGTACATCCACCAGCGTTACGGCACTTCATCCCGTCCGGTCCGTGAGCTCAAAGCATTCGAACGCGTCACCATAGCTGCCGGAAGCACTGTTCCCGTCCGATTCACGTTGGGGCCGGGCGAGTTGAAGTACTGGAGCGACGCAACGCGTGGCTACGTGCAGGACGCCACCGAATTTGACGTGTGGGTGGGAGGATCCTCGACAGCTGACTTGGCCGGCTCGTTCACAGTCACTGAGAACTGATCTGGTTTCATAAGGAAGGCTGGAAAGGCTATTCATGGATACGCCCATCATTCCCGGGTTCTTCCCTGACCCCTCTGTATGCCGCGGGGAAGACGCCTATTACACAGCGCACTCCAGCTTCGAATACGCTCCGGGCGTGCCGATTTTCCGGAGCACCGACATGGTCACCTGGACCCAGGTAGGCAACGCGCTGACCCGATCGGAGCAGCTGCCTTTCACTGCAGGGGAAGCCCATAGTGGCATCTACGCCCCTACGATCAGGTACCGGAACGGCCGGTATTGGCTGGTGACGACGAATATCGGCCAGGTGCAGCGGGGCCAGCTGATCGTTTCCGCCGGTGATCCTGCCGGGCCGTGGTCGGATCCGGCCTACGTGCCCGGGACGATGGGCATCGACCCGGACCTGTGCTGGGACGAGGATGGACAATGCCGCCTCACGTGGGCCAGCGCAGATCCGAAAGGTCAAGGTCTGGTCACGGCCCGCATCGATCTCGAGCGCGGCGAACTCTTGGAAAAGCCGCAACCGGTGTGGCAAGGCACTGGCCTGGCCGCTCCGGAAGGTCCGCATCTATACCGGATCGAGGGCTGGTGGTACCAGCTCATCGCCGAGGGAGGCACCGAGAGGGGCCACACGGTCGCCATCGCTCGGGCACGCGAGCTGAGTGGCCCGTGGGAGACCCCACCAGTGAATCCGATCCTTACCCACCGCAGCACCGATCTGCCGGTACAGAACGTCGGTCACGGAGACATGCTGCAATCACCCTCCGGCGACTGGTTCATGGTCTACCACGGAGTGCGGCCCCGGGGAATCAGCCCTAAGTTCCACGTCAACGGGCGGGAAACCTTCATCGCGGGCATTGATTGGGAAGACGGGTGGCCAGTCATCCGGCAGGAGGCATTCGACGTCCCAGCCACCGACCACTCCTTTGTGGATAAGTTCGACAGCGACGCGCTCGATCATCGCTGGATTTCGCCGGGTGTGGCCCCATCGGAAATCGCCACCGTTACCAATGACGGGTTGCAAATTTCGAAGGACCAGGCCATCGACGGCGGGTCCGCGCTCGTAGCAGCACGGACCCGGGATGAGGAGTGGACATTCATCGCCCGCCTCGCAACGCGGGGCAGCACCGGCCGGGTGCTGGTGCGGATGGACTTGTCCCTGTGGTACGGGGTCACAGTTACTGATCACTTCCTCGAAGCCACGGTCGCGATAGGGCCGGCAGTTAGTTTGGTGGGCCGGATTCCCCGCAGTGACACCAGGGACATCGAGATTCGGATCAGCGCACTGCCGGCCCCGCCCACACCCCGGGGTTTCCGGGACCAGCCCGACATGATTGAGCTGGCCGGGACGGTTGGGGATGAACACCACGTGTTCGGGCGCTTCGACGGTCGCTACCTCTCCACTGAAGTCGCCGGCGGCTTCACTGGCCGTGTTGTGGGTATGGAAGCGGTGGAAGGAAACGTGCTGATCCGCGAGGTTGGCTACGAAGCCCGGCAAAATTCCGGTGCTGTACCTGGTGCGGGCGGAGCCCGGTACGATTTGGCTGCGACCCCCATCGAGGCTCTGCTGGCGGATCCGGATGCACGCGCGATCATTGACGCCTCCCTGCCCGAGCTTCCTTCCCACCCTTATCTCGAATACATCAAGCCGCTTTCTTTCGACATGCTGGTCGCCGGAGGCGGCGCGATCGACCGGCAGGCAATGCAGCTTCTTCGCTCGCAACTCGCGGCGCTGCAGGCCAACTGATCCATCACAGTTACTCAAGACATCCTTTTCAAAGGCAAAGCCAAATGAGCTTTCCCGCTTCCTTCCTCTGGGGTGCCAGTACGGCACCCCACCAGATTGAGTGCAACAACGTCGACAGTGAGCGGAGGGCCCGCGAACCGCCGATGCCCGGCATGGAGCTCTCCGGTGGCGCGTGCGACAGTTACCACCGGTACAAGGAAGACATGGAGCTCCTGGCCACTGCCGGGCTGAACTCGTACCGGTTCGGAATTGAGTGGGCCCGTATCGAGCCCCCGTCCAGGGCAGTTCTCGCGCGCCGAGCTTGCGCACTACCGTCGCATGATCGACACCGCCCTCGGCCTCGGACTTAAAACTGTGATAACACTCCAAAATGGCAGTTGCCCGCGATGGTTCGCTGAAGAAGGCGGCTGTAACAGCGGCCGCGGTCCCGAGAGGTTCGCAGCATACGTTACAGAAGCCACTACCATTCTCGACGGAGTGGAGTGAGTCGCGACCATCAACGAACCGAACATGACGTCGGTCATGCTCACCAAGATGGACGCCGCCTGGACCGGACAACTGGGCGATTGGCAAAGCCCCACAGTCGCCGGTGACCCCAACAGCGACAAAACGGCGTTCCCAATGCTGACGCCACCGACGGAATACGCTCAGTATTTCATCGACGCCCATCGTGCCGTGCGCGACATCGTCCGCTCTCGGAGCGGCGCAAAAGTTGGCTGGACAGTCGCGAAGCAGGCATTCACCGCCACTCCCGCATCGAGTACACACGTCAGGCGCTCGGACACTTGGAGAAGACCATCGACGACGGCATCGACGTGCAGGGTTACCTGCACTGGTCTCTTCTGGACAACTACGAATGGGGACACTGGCACGCCACGTTCGGCCTGATCGCTGTCGACCACCAGACGTTTGTCCGGAAACCCAAACCCAGCCTGAACTGGCTTGGACAGGTCGCGCGGTTCAACGGACTCACGCCCGCTCCCGTCGCTTAGGAGGTATGCTGATGCGTCCAGAAAATATTGAGGGTCACAGTGTCACCGACTTGGTGGGCCCGGTGCGGTGGGGCATTGCAGGCACGGGCACCATCTCTCAACAGATGACAAAGGACTTTCGCCTGGTTGGCGGCAGCCAGGTCGTGGCTGTCGCTCCCGCAACCAGTCTTCCGCGGGCGCCGTGGGTGATGAGTTCGACATTCCACACCGCTTCGACGGCTACGCCCGAATGCTCGAATCGGTTGATGCCGTGTATATCGGTACACCCCATGCGACACATTTCGATCTTGCGCACCAAGCACTCGAGCGGGGCCGTCACGTTCTTTGCGAGAAGCCGAGGTGGAAGGCCGTCGACTGCGTTGCCATCGTTTTCCTGGTCTCTTTGGTGGGGTTTCGTAAGGGGTGGTCAGGCGGAAGCCGCGGTTTCGAGCGCGACGGCGTTGACGCCGGCGGAGGCGACGGCGT
>NZ_JARFXU020000016.1:0-103776 GCF_029581595.2 Arthrobacter sp. NQ7
TGCTGGAACTCAACAGCGTCGGCAACATCGCGCGCCTTCACCGCGGCGAGCCGGCCCTCCAGCCGCTTCACCACCTCCAGCCGTTCCAGCCGGAGCTCATACCGCCGCTGCAACACATCCACATCACTGCCTGCATGAGCGCCGGAAGCCAAAGCAGCATCGTCCCGGTCCAGCGCGCGAAGAGCGGCAACAGAGGCAGAAATACCCTCCGTCACAACCCGAACACCGCTGCTGATTCCCATACCCACATCATCCAACGAGGGTCTGACAACGAGCACTGAGACCCGGGTGCAGGGCCGCCACGCGCCCGGAAGCCCGGCACTGTCAGGCCACCATTTCCGTGTCCGGCGCCGGCGCAGGCACCCCTGAAGCCTTGGCGCGCAGGGCAAACATCAAAACGGCGCCGAGCAGCGCCGGCGCCGCAAACGCCATCGCGGCAACCGGCACCCCGCCACCAAAGCCAACCAGCAGCGCCCCGTAGGAAGGCCCGGCGATGGCACCCAGCCTGCCGACGGCAAGGGCCCAGCCAAGGCCGGTGGCCCGGGTGGCCGCCGGGTAGAACTGGGCGATGTAGTCGTTGATCATGTTCTGCGTTCCCAGCCCGCCAAAGCCGGCGACGGCGGCCAGGACAGTCATAAGCGCGGCCGGCGGATTGAAGGCCATCAGCAGCAGGGCCGCCGCGGCGCTGACGAATCCGGTAACTACCAGCGGCCTCGGGCCCACCTTCTGGCTGGCGACGGATGCCAACACGGTGCCGACGACGGCCCCCACGGAGTATGCGAGCAGGAAAGACACAGAGGATCCGACGCCGAAGCCTGCCGTGCGCATGATCTGCGGCAACCAGGTGCTCACACCAAAGATGGTCAGCAGGCTCAGGACGGTGACCGCCCAGAGCAACACGGTGGTGCGGGTTGTCCCGTTGGCGAACAGTGCGCGGGTGGGGGAGGTGCGGAGGGTCGACGCCGTGGCATCGGTGGTGCGGGGCAGGCCGTAGGCGTCCTCGATCCTGTCCGCCTCGGCAGTGCGGCGCTGCGTCCGAAGGAACGACGGCGACTCCGGCAGCAGGACCCAGGCGAAGGGAGTGATGAGGAGCCCAGCGGCACCAATGGCGTAGACCGGACGGAAGCCGCTGGATTCCAGCAATGCCAGTGAACTCAGGGATGCGATCACCGTTCCGACGGCGGGTCCCGTGAGGACTGCGCCCAGCACCAGGGACTTCCGGCCGGGTGGGGCGAACTCGTTGGTGAGTGCCACCGCCGTCGGGAGCAGTCCGCCCACGCCGAAGCAGGCGGTAAAACGGAACGCTGCGAACAGCTCCCACGTCGGGGCCATGGAGCAGGCCAGCATGGCAAGCGAAAACAGTGCCAGCGCGCTGACGAAAATCCTGCGCCGGCCAAGCCGGTCCGTCAGCGTACCGACGATCAGGGAGCCGAGCAGCATCCCCACCAGGGCGATTGAACCCACGGCGCCGGCTGCGGCAGGTGTGGCGTTATACGGTGGGCGTCCTATCAGTCCGGGCAGCGTGGCGCCGTAGACGTAAAGGTCATAGCCATCGGCGAGGAGACCCAGCCAGCACAGCACGAAGATAGCGGCCAGGGACTTCCTTGGGGCATTGGAGTTCATCGTTGATTCCAATCGGATAGTGGCGCCGGTTGGCTCCGGCTGTTGTCCAACAGCCTGCCCGCCGCCAAACCGCGCAGAAATCGTGCTTTTCACTGAGTGAAACTGCAGTTTGTGGTGCAGGGCACAGAAGTCAGGCTGGAAGGAAGGGAACCGAAGGGAGATGCGGTGGCGGGAGCAGGACGTGCTGCCAGGGAAGGCCGGGATCTTGTGGGCCAGCCGGTGGTGGTGCGGGCCCTCAGCCTGCTGGCACAGTTCACCGAACAGCGCCGCGCCCTGAACCTGTCTGAGCTGTCCCGCCTGGCCGGCCTCGCTCCCGCCACCGCCTTAAGGCTGGTCCGGCACTTGACGGAGTGGGGCGCGCTGGAACGCCTTGAGGACGGCCGTTATGTGGTGGGGGTGCGCCTGTGGGAGATTGCCTCGCTCTCGCCCCGGGGCCATGGGGTGCGTCAGATCGCTCTGCCTTACCTGGAGGACCTGTACGAAGTGACGCGGCACCATGTCCTGCTCTCCGTTCTCGAAGGACGGGACGCGGTCCTGATCGACAGGCTCTCCTCCCGGACGGCGACTGAGGTGGCCTATCGTGTGGGAGGCCGAATGCCCCTGCGGACCACCGCCGTCGGCCAGGTCCTTCTTGCCAACGCCGGACCGGAGCTGCTGCAGGAACTGCTGGAGGATCCCGCGGTGCCCGAATTAGGGCTGGGCACCCTTGCCGCCGGGCGGCTCCGCGCTGTCCTTGCGGAGGTAAAGCAGTCCGGCGTCGCCGTCGTTCGAAGAAAGCATCCCTCCCGCACGGTCTCGGTGGCGGCGCCCATCCACGGGGCGGACGGCGGTGTGGCGGCCGCGTTGTCCATCGTGGTGCCCGATGCTGAGACGCCTGCGCACGAACTGGTCCCGCTCGTCCGGGCAGCCGCCCGGGCTATCTCCCGGAGCCTTGGCCACCAGATGAAAGCCAGCGGGGCCTGGCGGCATCCACAAGTGCAGGATGTTCGACGCCGGGGCGGGTGAACAGCGTCTCTGCCGCAAAGATTCCGATCGGGTATTTTCGTCACCTGCCCTCACCCTTTACAGTGGAAACACTAAGCATGCTGTCTATTTTCGGAGGGTGAACCTGATGCGGAAAGTATCTGCGCTTGGAGTGGTGACTGCGGCAATGCTGGCCCTGGCCGGCTGCTCGGGAGGCGGCAGCGGTACTGCCAGTCCGTCAGGAACGACGTCGGCCTCGGCCTCCGCCAGCCCGTCGGCGAGTGCGAAGGTGTATTCGGAGGATGAGCTCCGCAACCTCATCTCAGGCATGAAGGACGCCGACGGCAATGAACTGAAGCTCTATTCGAAGGAGCAGGTTGACCAGGGCGGGAACATCGCCAACCTGCTGATGAGCACCGCAACCATTGATCCCAAGGACTGCAAGGACATCGCCACTGCCGGTTTGCTGGACAAGGTGGAAAACGGTGACGTGGCCGTGGCGCTGTCCGAGGGCAACCAGCCCCGCACCTTGTCCGCCCAGTCCGGCAGCGAAGGCCCTGACGCCGTCAAGACGCTCAATGACATCAGCGGCAAGATGGACCAGTGTGCCAAGTTCTCGGTCTCCGCGCTGGGGCAGAAATACGAAGTATCCAGCCAGGAAGTCCAGGCGGACACGGACGCGGACAAGACCTTCGCCACCGTCAGCACCCGTAGCGGTGACAACCAGCAGAAGCTGATGCAGGTTTCGGCCGCGCAGGGACGTCTCCTGGTGGTCGCAACCAAGAGCGGAACCGATCTGGGGGACAAGGACAAGAAGGAGCTTGAGGACCTGATCAACGACGTGCTGAAGAAGGCTGAAAGCGGCTCGACGTCCAGCGCTTCAGCAACCAGTTCATCCGGCTCGTCGGGCATGTCCTCTCCGAGCAGTTCGGCGTCGTCAACCGCGTCGCCAACCGCATCGTCCACCTCTTCGGCGACGATGTCCTCGGGCAGCGGCGCCTCGTCGTCGGCCTCGCCGAGCGCCTCGCGCTAAGGGCGCCTGCCCTGCCGGCACCCTGGCATGGAAGCGAAAGGGGTGGGCCGGGACTGTTCAGTCCCGGCCCGCCCCTTGGCGTGTGCGCGCAGCAGGCTGCCTACTTGGCCTTGCTGCCCAGCCCGGCCCGGGCGGCGTTGTCGGCGGGAAGTTCTGCAACTACCTCCCGGGTGGGGGCGCCGCTGAACTTGGGAGAGGGGTCCTGGCCCTCGGAAAGCCGCTTCAATTCCTGGCCTTCGAAATCCTCTTCTTTGCCGAGCAGGATCGCGGAGTCGTGGTTGGTGATCTCACCGTTGAAGGCGCGCAGCATGACACTGCGGTCGAACTGTCCCTCCCATTTGGAGACGATGAACGTGGCCACGCAGTTGCCCAGCAGGTTGACCACCACGCGCATCGAGTCCATGAGCCGGTCTGCGCCCAGGAGGAGCGCGACGCCGGCCACCGGGAAGATGCCGAGCGCTGCGGCGGTTGCCGAGAGGGCAAGGAAGGATGAACCGGGCACGCCGGCCATGCCCTTGGATGTCAGCAGGAGCACCCCGAGGGCGGCCAGTTGCTGGCCAAGGTCAAGGTTGTGGCCAAAGGCCTGGGCCAGGAAGAGCAGGGAGATGGACAGGTAGATTGCCGCGCCGTCCAGGTTGAAGGAGTAGCCGGTGGGGACCACCAGCCCAGTGGTGGCGCGCGAGCAGCCCGCGTTGGTCAGCTTGGTCATGATCCGGGGCATCACTGCCTCGGTTGACGCCGTACCCAGCGCCAGGAGGAATTCTTCCCGGGTGTACTTCAGGAACTGCCAGAGCGGCACGCGGGCAAATCCCCAGGCCACGACAAAGAGCAGGCCGATGAAGACCAGCGCCGCGCCGTAGCAGGCGGCAATCAGGACCGCATAGGTGCCCAGCGAGTCCAGCCCGTACTGGCCGATGATGAACGCCATGGCTCCGAACGCGCCGATGGGTGCGATCTTCATGATCCAGGCCATGATCTTGAAGATCAGTTCGAGGACGGTTTCCATGACGTTGATGACCGGCATGCACTTTTCGCGCCCGATAACCACAATCGCGGCACCGAAGAAGACCGAGAAGAAGAGGACCTGCAGGAGGCTGTTGCTGGCGAACGCCCCGATGACGCTGGCGGGAATGATGTCGAGGATGAAGGATGCGGCGTCCTTGGGGGCCGCCGAACCGGTCTTCGCGTCCAGGTCTGCCTGGGAGAGTGTTGCCGGGTCGATGTTCAGGCCGGCGCCCGGCTGGACGATGTTTCCGACGATCAATCCGAAGACCAGGGCGAACAGTGTTGCTGCCGTGAAGTAGAGCAGGGCCTTGACCCCAACCCTTCCAACCGCTTTGACGTCGCCAACGGCCGAAATTCCGGTAACGATCACCAGGAAGATCAGCGGCGCGATGATCATCTTGATGAGTTTGATGAAGCCATCTCCGAGCGGCCTCAGTTGTGCTCCGAGGTCCGGCCAGAAATGCCCGATGAGGACACCTGCCACGACGGCGATCAGAATCTGGAAGAAGAGCGACTTGTACAGCGGCTTCCTCTTCGCGGGCACCGAACTCGCCTTCAGTGCCTCAGGGTTTGGGATCTTCATTGACCTTTGCCTATCAATTGGGAACAGCCCGTTTGCGGGGCTGTTTCCAAAGTAATCCTCGTCACAGTTATTCCGCAAGAGGAAAACCAAATTCCGCAATGTGGAAGCCTAGCTGCGCTTTGTGACTGGCGTGGACGCCAGGGACGCCAGCTGCTCCAGCACCTGGTCCGGCGCTGCGGAGGCGTCCACCTTGACGAATTCCACGTATTCCGTCAGGTTCCGGTATCCGGAGGCAAAGGCTTCAAGGTCTTCGAGGCTTTCCGAATCAGTCCCGCGGGCAACAATCCTCCGGTGTGCCAGGTCCGGCTCGATGTCCAGGTGGCAGATGGCAGCAGGTGCCGGCAGGCGGGACAACAGCCAGGGGAGGAACCGCCCGCGGGGAAGGCCTTTCGCGAACCGCAGGGCCAGCTGGCAATGCAGGTGCCGGTCCATGACCACCACCCCGTCGAACCGGCATGCGCGCAGGTGCGAGACGAGCACGTTGCCAACCCGAAGAACGGTTTCGACGGCGTCAGCCACCTTGGGAGGAAGCTGCACTCCCAGCCGGGCCGCCAGCACTGACATGACCCGACGGCCTGCATGGTTGTTGAGCAGCAGGGCCCTGCCGCCCCGGGCCCTCACGTCGGCAACCAAAGCGCGGGCCGCCGTCGACTTCCCTGATCCGTCGATACCAGTCAGGACAATGATCATCTGGCCTCCTCCCGCTGATCCGTGTCCGTTTTAACGCCGGGCAGGGGCCTAGCGTCCCCCGTCCAGGCGGCGGCCGGGCTCCCACAGCAGGGCGGCCCGCCAGCAGATGCTGACGGGCCGCCCCGGGGGAAACGTTGGGTTACATGATGCCGGTGGGTACCAGCAGTGCCCAGGCCAGGGCCGGAGCCACCAGCACGACGCCGCCGGCATAGAACATCAGTTGCTTGTAGACGCGCTGCCGGTCGTCTTCGCGGGCATTGGCCACTACCAGTGCGCCGTCCGTGGAGAACGGGGAAACGTCGACGACGGTGGCCGCGATGGCCAGCGCCGCTACCGTTCCGGAGGCGCTGAGGGAGCTGGTGGCCAGCAGGGGTCCGGCCATCGGGATGAAGGCGGTCAGCAACGCGGTGGAGGAGGCGAACGCGGACCCGATGCCGATCACGTAGCAGAGGACGAGGGCGATCAGCAGCGGCGCACCCAGGGCCAGGGCCTGCTCGGCCAGGGTGTCGATGACGCCTACGTGCTGCAGCAGGGAGACGTAAGTGATCATGCCGGCAACCAGCAGGACAGTGGACCAGGAAATACCGCCGATGAAGGTCTTGTGTTCCTTGATGTTGACGAACGCGAGCAGGAGGCCGGCAGACAGTGCCACGAACCCGATGGGCATGTGGAAGCCGAGGGTGCACACCAGCATCACCGCGATCAGGGCCAGGGTCAGGACCTGCTGGCCGTGGGGGCGTCCGGTGGAGGTGTCAACATCAACGTGCTGGCCGGAAGCGCCGTCACGCAGCTTGCCGATCAGGGCGAACAGGACGATGGTCAGCACCGAGAGGATGAGGTTCAGGGCGAAGCTGGCGATGAACAGGCCGCCTTGGGAGATAGGGAAATCGTTCTTCAGTGCGATGTCATGCACCAGCACGCCGGCAACGGACAGGGGGGAGAACCCGCCGGCGTGGGCGCCATTGATGATGAACGCGCCCATCACGACCGGATGGATGCGCGATTCGTAGGCGAATCCGATGGCTGCGGGAGCGAGCAGTGCGATGGCGGCGGGCGAGAAGGTTCCGAGCGAGGTCAGTGCGGCGGCGATCAGGAAGAATACCCACGGCAGCAGCAGTGTCTTGCCGCGGACCATCCGGACATAGCCCTTGACGATAATGTCGATGGTGCCGTTCCGCTGCGCCATGCTGAAGAAGTAGGTGACACCGATGATGGTCAGGACGATGCTGGCCGGGAACTCGTCGAGGATCTGCTTGTCCGACATCCCCAGCATGAAGTAGCCGACGCCGAAGGACGCCACCAGCCCCATCACGCCGATGTTCAGCGGCCACTTGGTGGCGACGACGAACATCACCACCAGTATTACCAGCGGGATGATCTGGACAGCAGTCATGGAGGGCTCCGGGTTCGGGGCGGCCGCCGGGTTGAGCATGCCGCCGAGAACGAGGGCAAGCGCCCCCAGGATGGCCACGCCGGCCACCGTCCACAGCAGGATACGACGCCGGGAGGAAGAGCGTGCTGGTCGCCCCTCCGGCGTTTCCACTGCGGGCGCTGCAGTGCGCTCCCCGTCAGTGCCAGGCGAGTCTTTGGTCAGGACAGTCTTGGCCATGGTGGCCTCCTTAGAGGGTAGCGCCCGCGAGGGAGGCAGCGGCGGCGCTGCCGGAAACCCCGGGGAGATGGATGATGGTGGTGGCGATGGTGCGGGCAGTGCGGTCGACGCCGACGAGCAGGCTTCCGTCCAGTTCCTCGGTCCATGTCTCGATCACCCCGGCCGGGGTGCGCAGGTGCAGCGTGGCGCCACGGGGTGCGCCGGTGATGGCATGCAGGACGGTTCCCGGCGTCCGTGCCGCCAGGGTCAGGGCGATGCTTCCCGTGATGGCCAGGGCGGGGTGCGGCTTGCCCATGGAGAGCATCATGACGTTGACATCGCACGCGGGGTCCGTTCCGGCAGGAGCCCCGACGACGGCGAGCTTGGGTATCGCCCGCGCCGCACCGGCTGCGGTGGACGCCAGGCCCATCCGCACCGCCGCCTGGCGGCGGACCTGTTCCAGGACGTCGAGCTGCTGTTCCACGCCGGACGTCCAGCTGTCGAACCGCGCCGGATCGAGGCCCAGTTCCCCGGCCCGGACCATGACTACCGGGGCTCCGGCGTCCACCATCGAAACAGTCCAGTTCTTTCCTCCGGCGCTGATGGTGTCCACTGCTGCACCGGTGGGCAGGAGCGCTCCGGTGGTCTTGCCCGCAGGGTCGTGGAAACCCAGGCCCACCAGGTGTCCGGGGAAGGGAACGCCGGGCATGTTTGCAGCCGGGACCTCCGGCAGCGAACCGTCCGGAGTGGCAACCCGCTGCACGATGATCTGGCCTGTGTTGGTGTTCCGGGTGACGACGCGCGTCATGTCGCCGTCGGGGACCACCCAGCCTTTCTCGATGGCATAAAGACCAACTACTGCCGAGTAGTTGCCGCAGTTGCTGCCCCAGTCGACGGCCGCTTCTTCGATGCCCACCTGTGCGAAGGTGAACTCGATGTCCACCCCGTCCCCGGCCGGCCGGTGCAGGATCACGGCCTTACTGGTGGTGGAAGTGGCCCCGCCCACGCCGTCGATCTGCCGGGAATCGGGACTGCCGAACAGCCGCGGCAGCAGCTCGTCCAGGCCGGCGCCGCCTTCCTGAAGGTGTTCGGCCTCGAATACCCAGCACTTGCTGGTGCCCCCGCGCATCCATTCCGCTTCAAACCTCATTGTTGTCCCACATCTCCTTGTGCCTGGCTTCCGGTTCGGCGCCTGTTTCGAGAATGAGCCAGGTCACAAGTTAAGACAATGTTCAATAATTGAAGAGGCATGTAGCATTGCTTCAATCACTGCGCTACAGCGGTGGGATGGACGCCCGAATCCGGCGTTGAGCCGCCTGTAAGCCCGCCTGGTACCGCGAACCGCCGCAAATCTTCAGGCAATGAACCACATCGAGGGAAGGATGAAGAGTTGCTTCACGATGATGAGGAGTATTTGTTCGATATCCGGCGGCTTGCGCTGCTGCTGGAGGTGGTGGAGCAGGGATCCATTACCGCGGCGGCCGAGTTGAAGATGTACAGCCCCTCGGCCGTCTCGCAGCAACTCAGGAAACTGGAACAGGAAGTGGGCCAGCCGCTGCTGAACCGCCGTTCCCGGGGCGTGGTGCCCACGGAGGCCGGACAAATGCTTGCGGGCCACGCGCGCAAAATTGTGCGGCAAATGCACGCCGCGCAGTCGGACCTGAACCAGTTGGCGGGACTCAACCGTGGCTCGCTGACGGTGGGGACCTTTCCCACCCTGGCAGGGTCATTCCTGCCCATCGTCATCCGTGCCTTCAAGAAGCGGTACCCGTCCATAGGCCTGTCCCTGCGCAGCGCCCGCTTCGACGAACTCGTGGCGGACCTCGAATCAGGGGTTACCGGCTTGTGCCTGCTGTGGGACTACCCCTGGAATCCGTTCCACGATGATGCCATCCGCGTCACGGAGGTATTCCGTGAGAGCACTGTGGTCCTGGTGGCCCGCGGGCACCGGCTGGAAGGCCGGAAGCAGGTCAGCATGGAGGACCTCCGGAACGAATCATGGATCGTGCGGGCGGAGGCCCATCCTGTGGTGGAGGTGTTGCAGAGGTCCGCCCACGACGCCGGGTTTGAACCGGCCATTGCGTTCCAGGCCAACGACTACCAGGAAGCGCAGGCCATGGTCAGCGTGGGCATGGGAGTGGCGATGGTTCCGAAGACAGCAGTGGCACTCCAGCATCCTGACGTGCGGGTACTCAGCCTCGGTGAGGCAGCGCCGCTTCGCCGGGTGTTACTGGCACAGCGCCAGGATAAGGTCTACGCTCCGGCTGAGGTGGCCTTCCACTCAACCCTGCTGGAAATAGCGCGGGAACGGGCCGGCGACTATCTCTAGACCTTAGGCTGGAAGCCGGCGGGGTCCTATTCCGGCCGCGCACAGCAGTTCCCAGGTGAAAGGCAGGACCATGACCGTTTCCAGTGACGACCCCCAGAACACCGCAGACCTCCGGGGGCCCGGCGACCCCGATGAGGCCGCGGACCAGGCCGCCAAGGCGCCCCAGTCCGGCCAGCACCCGGAACAGCACGGCGCAGCAAATATCCGTGAGGAACAGCAGGCCCATGCCGCCGGGATGGTGCCGGCCTCGTACGTGGGAGGCGAAGACGGTGCCCCGGAGCACAAACCGGAAGAGGCGCTGGGGGAGCCCGGTACCTGGGACGACGAAGTCTGAGCATGATCACACGGGACGACGTCGACCAGGCGGCACGCAGGACCGCGGGGCTTATCCGCCGGACCCCGGTTATGGCGGCAGATGCCAGTGGCGTCCAAGGCGAAGTGTGGTTCAAATGCGAATTCATGCAGCACACCGGCACGTTCAAGGCCCGGGGTGCCCTTAACCGCATCCTGGCCAGCAAGGAGCGCGGGGAACTCCGCGCCGATGTGGGGGTGGTGGTGGCATCAGGTGGAAACGCCGGGCTGGCCAACGCCTATGCTGCCGCCCAGCTCGGGGTGCCGGCCACGGTTTTCGTTCCTGAGGCCGCGCCCGCCGTCAAGGTCGCCAAGCTGAAGGCCATCGGGGCCACGGTGGTCCAGGGCGGAGCCGAATATGCGGCCGCCTACCAGGCCGCCGTGGCCCGTGCGGAAGAAACCGGCGCGGTCTACTGCCACGCCTATGACCAGCCGGAAATTGCCGCCGGGGCAGGAACAGTTGGAACGGAGCTGCTCGAACAGGTGCCGGACGTGGACACCATCCTGGTGGCCGTGGGCGGTGGCGGGCTGATGGCCGGAGTGGCCGCCGCCGTCGAAGGCTCCGCCAAAGTGGTGGCAGTGGAACCGGCAACGGCGCCCACCCTGCATGCCGCTTTGGTGGCGGGGGAACCGGTGGACGTCGCCGTTTCCGGCGTTGCGGACGACTCCCTGGGTGCCCGCCGCATAGGCGACATCGGATTCTCGGTGGCGCTCCGCTGCGGCGTCGAAAGCGTCCTGGTGACGGACGAACAGATCGTAGCCGCGCGCTCCGCGCTGTGGAACGACTACCGGATCGTGGTGGAGCACGGCGCTGCGGCCGCCTACGCTGCCCTGGCCTCGGGTGCGTACGTGCCCCGGGAGGATGAACGCGTCGCCGTCATTCTGTGCGGCGCCAACACCGACCCGGCCACGCTCTAGGCCAAAAGGAGGGCCGGCCGCCTGTCCCGCAGGCGGCCGGCCGATTCGCAGGGTTGTCTAGCCGCCGGCCTGGCCGCAGAACTTGCTGTAGGTGCTGCCGGCTTCCTGGTAACCGGACTGCAGGTCAGCGAGCTTGTCCTTGTCCGGGTTTTCCTTGGCCTGCTCGTCCGTGTAGGCGAGGATCGAAGCGAGAGCGGGCTTTAGGTCGTCCGAGGCCACCGCGTGGATGGGCCGGATCTGGTTGGCGAGGTTGTTCATGCCCGTCTTGCCGGCGTTGTTGGCGGGGTTCGACACAACGGCCTGGATCCGCTCGCAGGTTTCGGCGGTGGACAGTTGGTGCGTGGCGGAGCAGGCCGTGGCGGAAGCTACGAGGCCGGCGGCAAACAGGGCTGTGGCGAATTTCTTCATGGGTCCCTCGGTAGTGGTCAGAGGTTTCGATTGTAAGCAGATTGGGTACCCCCTTGCCTTCGCAAGCGTCCCACCTGCGCTTAAACTGGCAGCACCAATCGTGCGGAGCTTCCGCAGATGGCCCCGCGCGCAGCAACCAGACTAAGGAACCAGCATGCGCCAAACAGTGTGCCGCCGTGCCGCGGCAGGGCTTGCGGCCTCTTTTTCCCTGCTTCTCCCCACGGCCCTTCCGGCCGGAGCCGCGCCGCCTTCAGGGGAGATAGTGCTCGACGGCGCCACCTCCGCCGAGGGCATCGCGGCAGGGGAGGGCAAGACGTTCTATGCAGGTGAACTCACCACGGGCGATATTTTCCGCGGCGACATCCGGAAGGACACTGCGACCCGCTTCATCGACGCACCGGCGGGCCGTGCCGCCGCCGGAATGAAGGCCGATACCTGCCATCACCTGCTGTTTGTGGCGGGAGCCGCCACCGGCAAGGCGTTCGTCTACAACACCGACACCGGCGAACCGGTGGCCGACGTCGACCTTGCCGGAGGATTCATCAATGACGTCACCCTCACCAGTGACGGGGCCTGGTTCACCAACTCGGCCGCCGCGGAACTCTACTTCCTGCCGGTAGGCGAACACGGCGAACTGGGCAAGGTGAAGACCCTCAAGCTCCACGGTCCGGCCGCCGACCTTAAGGAAGGGTTCAACCTCAACGGGATTGCCGCGTCCGCTGACGGCAAGGTCCTCATTGTGGCCCACTCCGTCAACGGTGCCCTGTACACAGTGAATCCAAAGAACGGCAAGAGCGCAGAAATCAGGGGCGCCAAGGTTCCGTTCGTGGACGGCATCCTGGTGCGGGGCGACAACGTCTGGGCGGTCCAGAACCAGCTGAACCAAATAACGCGCCTTGATCTTTCCGCCGACCTGTCCTCCGCCGTGGTCAGGAACACCATCAGGAGTGACGACTTCAATATCCCCACTACCGTGGCGCTGTTCGGGGAGGACACCCTCGCAGCGGTCAATGCACAGTTCAACCAGCCGCCCAGCCCGTACGAAGTGGTGCTGGTACCGGCCTGGAAATAGGGAGAACCCAAGCCGGCCGGCAGGGTTTCCTGCCGGCCGGCTTCCTGTGGCTGGCCAGGTTGGGAGTGGCAGGCCGGCTGGATGGTCCCGCCGTGATGGTCCGGCTAGATGGTCCGCGGCGCCTTGGCCAGGTTGTCCTTCAGTTCGGCGGCCGTTTGCCGGGCCACGTAGGCCGGGCGGTCCCGCTCCACGCGCCAGCTCTCCGAGAGCGGCCCCACGTTGACGGTGTCAAAACCGAATTCGTCGTACAGGCGGGTGACCAGTTCGGCGGCTTCCGGGTAGTCGCTGGCGGTGGCCAGCGCGCGGCGGTCCTGGGTGCCGGCGGGAGTCCCGTCCGTGGTGATGTCCTTGGCCATGATGTGGTTGAAGCCCTTGGCCACCTTGGACTGGGGGAGGTGTTCCTGCAGCAGGCCCGAGGTGGTGGCCTGCCCCTGGTCCAGGGCGGGAACCCGGCCGTCCCGTTCCCAGTAGTAGTTGTTGGTGTCGATCACAATCTTGCCGGCCAGCGGCTCCACCGGGATGTCCTTGTAGTTCTTCAGAGGAACGGTAACCACGGCGAAGTCGCCGGCCGCTGCCGCTTCGGCTGCCGTCGCTGCCCGCGCCTTGGGGCCCAGCTCCGCCACCAGGTCCTGGAGGGTTTCCGGTCCCCGCGAGTTGCTGATGACCACGTCGTAGCCCAGCTCCACGGCCTTCCGTGCAACCTGGCTTCCAATATGTCCTGCACCGATGATTCCGATTGTTGTCATATGGGCGGCAACAGCAGCCGGTGCCAGGATATTTCGGATCCGCCAAAAGGCGGCTTCAGTTCTGTTCGCTGCGGGGGTTTTGTTGGCCGGGGGAACGCCGTGCTGCGCGGTCCACGATTTCCTGGGCAATCGCGTAGACCTTCTTGTTGAGTGCCTGGCTCTGTTGACTGATCAGTTCATAGGCCTCATCAGCCGTTGCTCCCGTGCGGCCCATCAGGATGCCTTTGGCCTGTTCGATGATGGCGCGGTTGCGGGCAGATGCGGCTACGGCTTCCGTTGCCAGCTGGTGGCGGTCCGTATGGATGGACTGGGTCAGGTCCACCACCACCCCCCATACTCCGACGGGCTCGCCTCCTTCGTAGATGAAGTCGGCGGAATACATCAGCTTGTGCTGCCGGTCCTTCCGGTCGCGGATGGACACGTACACCGATGACGGGCCGCCGGATTCGGAGACGCGGTCCCAGAAGGCCAGTACCGCTGCCCGGTCGGCTGGTTCGATGTGGGCAAGGGCCATGCCCATGGACGGGACCACATCGCCGCGCTCGTACCCGTAGATGCGGTACAGGTCGTCCGACCAGCGGAAGACGCCGTCCGCGAAGAAGTACTCAACCAGGCCGGTGGGGCAGTTGAGGTAGAAATCGTTGACAGTCTCCGCCGAAGGTGGGGCGGAGGAGGTGCTGTGGGAAACCGCGATGCTGTTTGGGGTCGCAGTGCTGTTGGAGGTCATGGGCGGGCCGTTCGACGTGCTGTGTCCGGACCGCCCCCTGGCCCGGTTTCAAAGGAACAGAATATAACAACGTCCGGCTCCCCGTGCCGGTTCCCCAAGCGGAATACGGTTACGCCCCCAGGTACCGGCCGGGCCGGTGGTTCAGCGCCAGCACGAGGTTCAGGAGGGTGGCGCCGGCCGCGGACAGCAAGACCAGCAGTGGCGGAACGAGGGCCAGTGAGGAGAGCACGATGGCCACGTCCAGCACCATCTGCACGTACCCGGCGCGCCATCCCAGTTTTTCCTGCAGCAGCAGGGCCATGATGTTGAAGCCGCCCAGGCTCGATTGGTGCCGGAACAGGATCAGGAGCCCGACGCCGGCGAGCAGGTTTCCGCCGACCACGCCGTAGACGGGGTCAATGTCCAGCGTTCCCAGCGCTGCAGGATGAAGGCTCGCCATCAGCGAGACCAAGGCAATCGCGGCTCCGGTGCGAAGCGCGAAATTCCAGCCCTTCTTCCACACGGCCAAGGCGAAAAACGGCAGATTCACGGCAAAGAAGATGACGCCGAACGGCAGTGCCACCGAATAGCTGACCAGCAGCGCCAGCCCGGCCGTGCCGCCCGTGACGGCCCCGCTCGACTTGAGCAGGAACAGCCCCAGCGAGGCCGCGAAGGTACCGGTCAGAATGCCCAGGACGTCCTCAAGCACGGAATGACGGACGGCCGACGGCGGCACGGAACCTCCCGCCGTCGGCTCCCCCACGCGCCCTCCCGGGGAAGCGGGCGCCGTCGCAACGGAAGCGTCCACGGCGGTTCTCACTTGGCCGCCTGCGGGGCTTCAGCTTCCGCAACATCCGCGTCCGGGAGGAAACGCCCGCGGTCGGCCAGGACGGCAAGGACGCGGTCGTTGGTCCGCGCATCGGCCAGGGTGATGCGGACTCCGTCCAGAGCATAACCGCGGGCCAGGATATCGGCGCCGGCCAGGGCCTCAAGCAGCTGGGTGCGAAGCGCGTCGGAGGCCCGGATCCAGTAGAAGTTGGCTTGGCTGTCAGGAACGGTCCAGCCGCAGCGGCGGAGGGCCTCGATCACGCGGGTCCGCTCGCGGGCCACCTCCCCGGTGCGCTCGAGGATTTCGTCCCCCGCGGCGAGCGAGGCTACCGCGGCCGCCTGGGCCATCCTGTTGACGCCAAAGGGAACGGCAGTGCGTCGCAGGCCCTCGGCGATATTGGGGTGGGCGATGGCGTAACCGATGCGCAGGCCGGCCAATCCGTACGCTTTGGAGAAGGTCCGCAGGATGCAGAGGTTGGGGTGGCGGCGGTAGGCATCGAGCGAATCAATGCCGGCGCCGCGCTGGAATTCGATGTAGGCCTCGTCCAGGACCACCAGCACCCGCCGTGGAACCGACCCGAGGAATCGTTCCAGGGCCTCCCGGGTGATCGACACCCCGGTGGGGTTGTTCGGCGAGCAGAGGATCACCACGCGGGTGCGTTCGGTGATGGCAGCGGCCATGGCGTCCAGGTCGTGGTGCTCGTTGGGGAGCAGCGGCACGGGGACCGGGACGGCGCCGGCCACCGCCACCAGGATGGGGTAGGCCTCGAAGGACCGCCATGCGTACACCACTTCGTCGCCGTGGCCGCAGACGGCGGAAATGATCTGCTGCAGCACGCCGGAGCTGCCGGGGCCGGCGGCAACTTCGTCGGGGCTGACGCCGAAGTGGCGGGCGATGGCGTCCCGTGCCTCCACCGCGCCCATGCTGGGGTACCGGTGGATCCGGTCCGCTTCGGCTGATATCGCCTTGACCACGGAGGGCAGTGGGGCGAAGTGGCTTTCGTTCGAAGCCAGCGCGGCTGTCAGCCCAGACTCTGCGCTCTTGCCGGCCACGTAGGCGGGGAGTTGGGCGACGGCGGCGCGGACCTCGGGCGCCGCAGCTTCGGAAAAGGTGCTGGTCATGGACAGCATCGTGCGGCAGGACAGGACACCTGCGCAACAGAGCAGATTCTGATAGGACAGATCCCGGCGCCAGGACCTTCCATGGTGGCAAAATGCTCAGTATGCACCTCATTGATGCCCTCGACGCAGAGATCCTCCTCACACTCGACCGGGACCCGCAGGCCACCGTCCTGTCCCTCTCCCGCGCGCTGGGAGTGGCGCGCAATACCGTGCATGCCCGGCTCCGCCGGTTGGCGGGGGACGGGAGCCTGGCCCCGTTCAGCCAGCGGGTCCGGACCGAAGCTCTGGGGCTGCCGCTCATCGCCTTCATCTCCATCTCCATCAGCCAGTCCGCCAGCGACCAAGCCGTTGCCGCGCTGCAGGACATCCCGGAAATCATCGAGATGCATGCCACCACTGGTGATGCCGACCTGCTCGCGAAGGTGGCCGCGAGGGACCCGGCCGACCTGCACCGGGTCACCAACGCAATGCTGGCGATTGACGGCGTCGTACGTACCAGCACAGCCATGTCGCTCGTGGAAGTGATGCCCACGCGCACCCTGCCGCTGCTCCGGGCGGCGGCTCAGAAGTAGGATGCGGGCCTACGAGAACAGCCCGAGAAGCACCATTCGCAAACGCAACAGAACAATTTCTCCCAATCACTTTCCGTCAAACCCTTGACCGGATTTGTCAGGCGCTGATAAACCTAAAGGGCAGAAAGCGCTTTCCTTCCGCTCGCATCCCCTCCGAAATCACTCGCGGAACGATGCTGTGCATGGAATGAAACGTTCCAAACTGTCGTGCGGCAGATCAGGCTGCCGCCGCATCAAAGGAGATGTTCTCTTGGCAAACCCCTCAATGTGTTCCCCCAAACGCCGGACGGGCAGGGCGTGGAAGACCGCACCCGCCGCCACCCTTACCGCGGCCGCGCTCGCCTTTACGGGAGTGCCGCTGGCGCTGGCTGATCCCGGCCCAGCTGCACCCGCAGGTCCGGCGGCACCAACAGTTCAAGGCCCCGCCCGCCAGGTGGAGAACCTGGACCGTGCCCCGGTAGCTGTCCTGACCGACCAGGGTGTCACGCTGGGCTGGCGGATGCTCGGCCTGGACAAGGACAGCGTAGGCTTCCACGTCATCCGCGATGGAGTCCAGATCACCGACGAGCCCATCCGCAACACCACCACCTACGTGGACGCGGCCGGAACGGCGGATTCGAAGTACGTCATCAAGACCGTCGGCAACGGCAATGGACAGGACAAGCTCACCGCGGAGTTCACTCCGCTGGCCCAGAACTACCTGCCCATCAAGCTGGACAAGCCGGCCGACGGCGTCAGCAAGGACGGCAAGCCCTACACCTACAGCGCCAACGACTCCAGCGTGGCAGACCTGGACGGTGACGGCACGTACGAGATCATCCAGCTCTGGAACCCCTCCAACGCGCAGGACAACTCCAAGTCGGGCTACACCGGCAACGTCTACGTCGACGCCTACAGAATGGACGGGACCAAACTGTGGCGCATCGACCTGGGGCGCAACATCCGGGCAGGCGCCCACTACACGCAGATGCTTGCCTACGATTTTGATGGTGACGGCAAGGCGGAAGTTGCCTTCAAGACCGCTGACGGCACCACGGATGCCGCCGGTACCGTCATTGGCGACCCCGCCGCGGATTACCGCAACAGCGCCGGCTACGTGCTGGCCGGACCGGAGTTCCTCACCGTCTTCAACGGCGCCAGCGGGACCATCATGGACACCGTCCCCTACGATCCGCCCCGCGGCACGGTGTCCGCCTGGGGAGACAGCTATGGCAACCGGGTGGACCGCTTCCTGGCGGGTGTGGCCTACCTGGACGGTGAGCACCCCTCCATGATGTTCAGCCGCGGCTACTACACCCGCACGGTCCTGGTCACCTATGACCTGGTAAACGGCAAGCTGGCCAAGAGGTGGAAGTTCGATTCCGACGTTGCGGGCGCCGAATACAAGGGGCAGGGCAACCACAACCTGTCCGTGGCGGATGTGGACCAGGATGGCAAGGACGAGTTTGTCTTCGGTTCCATGACCATCGACGACGACGGCACCCCGCTGTACAACACCAAGCTGGGCCACGGCGATGCCATCCACACCGGCGACCTTGACCCCTCCCGGCCGGGGCTGGAGACGTTTGCCGTCCATGAGAGCATGTCCGCCAGCGGCAACCGCGGTGCCACGTTCCGGGATTCCGCCACCGGTGAGGTGTTGTGGAGCATCCCTGCCACCAAGGACACCGGCCGCGGCGCCACGGGGGACATCGACCCCCGCTTCCCGGGTTCGGAAAGCTGGGCCGTAGGCGGCGACGCAGCCTGGAACTCACCGGTCGGCTTCCTCATGTCCGCTAAGGGGGAGCGGATTTCGGACAAGATCCCGGCGGCGAACTTCATGGCGTGGTGGGACGGTGACCTGCTGCGCGAAATTGTCGACCACGACTTCAATGCCGAGGCCGGCATGGGGGTGCCCACCATCTCCAAGTGGAACTGGGAAACCGAATCCAGCGACCGCTTGCTGACCGCCACCGGCGCCCGCACCAACAACCACACCAAGGGCAATCCGTCCCTGCAGGCGGACCTGCTGGGTGACTGGCGCGAGGAACTGGTGTTCCCGTCCACGGACAGCACCGAACTCCGGATCTACACCACCACCTCACCCACCGGGGTCCGGCTGCGCACGCTGATGCACGATCCCATGTACCGGACGGCAGTGGCCCGTGAAACCGTGGGCTACAACCAGCCTCCGCACCCCAGCTTCTTCATCGGCGAGGGGATGCAGACGCCTGCCATGCCGGCTGTCTTCTACGCAGGCAAGACCAAGTAGGAGACCAGGACAGCAAAGTGCCGCCCGCCTTGGGGGAAGGCGGGCGGCACTTTGCTTGGGTGCAGGGCGGGTCAGTGGCCGCCGAGGTTGCCGCCGACGGGCGGCAGCCCGCCGTCGTCGCGGCGGTCGTCCGCACGCCGTTCACCGGCGCTCAGGTTTTCACCCTCAAGGGTGTCGTCCGACTCGCCCGTGGTGTCCACCAGACCGTTGGTCTGGTCGAACGGGTGCCCGATCCTGCCGTCATCCAGATCCGCAACGGAACCGGAGGACCCGGCGCCCGACGTCGTGCCCGACGTCGTTCCCGCTGCATGGATTCCAGTCCCAGCCTCCGCCGAGCCGGCTGTGGAACCCGTGGTGAGGGGCTCCGCAGGAACAACCGGCTCCGCCGGGACCGCGTGGGCCGTGTCGGTGACCGTCGCGTCCTTGTCCTTATTGGCGCCGGCAGCCATCGCCGCCGCTGCGCCGGCGGCGGCCGCAATGCCGACGCCGGCCGCAACCTTGCCGGAGACGCCCGCCTTGCCGGAGTCGCCGCGGGAAGCGCCCGCATGCTCAACGCCGGGGGTACCCACGGCAGCGCCCGTGTTGACGGAACCCCGCCATGCGCCGCTGGCATAGCCTTCGTCCTCGATGAATTCCTTGAACCGCTGCAGGTCGGCCTCGGCCTGCCGGTCCACCACGTTCAGTTTGTCCCCCACCTTCTCGACGATGCCCTCGGGCTCGTATTCCAGGGTCAGCCGGATGGAGGTCTGGCCGCCTCCAACGTCCTCGAACTCAACCGCGCCGGCATTCGTGGCCCCCTCGGTGGCCGCCCAGGCAACCTTGCGGTCAGGGACCTGCTCAAGGATCCGGGCCTCCCACTGGCGGCGGACCCCGCCGATTTCAGCCACCCACTCCAGCCGGTCGTCGCTGAGCTGCGTTACGCTCTTGACGCCGCCCATGAAGTGCGGAAACTCCTCGAACTGGGTCCACTGGTTATAAGCGGTGCTCACCGGTACGTTCACCAGAATGCGTTTTTCCACCTTCGTGCTCATAACGTCTCCTTCGCTTTGCTACCGGAAGCTGATGACTCGGTAATAATCATCAGCATGCTTACCAATGTACCTTTTGGTCCGGCAGGTTTCCAGAGTTGGGTGGGGCGGGTGTCCTAGGGGAGGTGCCGGCCTACCAGGGCCAGGTTTTGGATCACCGCAAGCCCGAACTGCGCGGTGTCGTTGGTGGAGACCGTGGGCGCTTCATCCACGGCGAGCAGCACAAACGGCGGTTCGATCCTTCGAAGCGTGAATGCTGACTCGTGGTTCAGGTGTTCGCCGCCTTCGGCGAAGCTCTCCCACGCCCGGGCGGCGAGGTCCTGGTCGCCCAGCCGCGCAGCCGCGTACGCGGTGAGCCTGCTGTGGGCCTGGGTGAGGTATATGCCCTCCAGCGGCTGGCCCACGGCCTCCACCTGCTCCTCCTTGGTGGCAAGGAACAGGCGGCAGTACTGCAGCCAGGCCCGCTCGAATCCGGGGTCGTCAACCAAATCCACCAGTTCGCTGCAGATCTCCACCAGCCCGAACACGGCGCTGAGGTGCGACACCGAGATCTGCTCCCGGCCGGTGTCGAACCGGCCCCTGTCCAGGTCATACAGCGCCTCGCCGGTGAGGAAGCCGTACTTGAGGGCGCCGATGTCCGCCATGGTGCCCAGCAGCCGGTCCCGGGACCGCGGATTGCCGGTGCGTTCCCAGTCAGTGAGCCAGGTGGCGGCGAGCGAGCCCCAGTCCGTGCCGAGGCCCACGCCCAGGGCCCCGCGGTCCGGCCGGTACGTGGCGGCGTCCGGGCGGACCTTGCGGACCGGGTCCAGGCCCAGGAAGTTCTGGTCGCTGTCCACCAGCTCTGTGAGCAGGTCACCGGTGCGCTCGTCCGCCGTCAGGTAGTAGTAGAAGCGGCGGTAGGCCGGGGTGCTGATCCGCAACTGCTTGGCGCTGCAGCCCCAGTGCTGCACGTTGTGCCGGGAGCCCAGGCCCTTCCAAGGACCCAGGTGGTACACGTCCACCTCGCCCGTGTGCCGGGTCATGGCCTCGGCGAAGCGGAAAATGTCCGCGCGGCCGGAACGCAGGTAGGAGTACCAGAGCCACAGGTCCGGGGAGAGCTCGGAGTTGTCCCACGCGTAGCCGCCCACGTCGTAGCGCCACACGTGCCGGTCGAAATCGTACGTATGCATGACGTCGCCGTAGTTCCAGAATCCATACCACCGGCGCTGCTCCACCTGGCCGGCGTACAAGTCGAACAGGAAGTCCAGCCGGTCCTCCAGCCGTGCCCGTTCCGGAGTGCTGCGGTCCATGGGGGTCCAGTCACCGAAAACACCCACGGAATGCAGGTATTCCGGGGTAGCCTGCAGCAAGGCCGGGGTGGAGGCCGAAGCTGCATCGGCGGCGAGGCTTTCCGTGGACGGCGTGGCGTCATAGGCGAACAAGGTCAGCTCATGGGTGCGGGCAATTCCGGTGGGATTGCCGAATCCGGGTTCATAGTCCTCGTACGTGATCTCCAGTCCCTCAAGCTGCTCCTCGAAGGTGTCCTGGCCCAGGCCGTCATGGTAGAACCGCAGATCCATCGGCTGGGCCTCGGGGGAGTACAGCCATGCCGTCAGGGATGCTTCGGCGCCGGCGGCGCCGCGGATGTCCAGCTGCCCCGGATGGGACTGCCAGAAGTCCTTGATTCCCACACCCAGGCCACCCCGCGGACCGCTCAGTGAGCAGAAGCCGGCCGACCGCGTGCCGCCGGAAATGCCCACCCAGCCGTGGCCGGGGGCTGTCCGCTTCCGCAGGTCAAAGCCGTCGGCGCTGAGCTGGGTGAGGGTGTAGTCACCCCATGAGGGGATGAGGTGCAGGCGCTCCGAGACCTCCGGGTTCCACGTTTCGGGGGCTGGCGTGGCGCGCCCGGCCACCTGGGCTTCCCGCACCTCAGTACCCGGGTCGCGGCGGAGTCCGGTGAGCCCGCGGACTGCTTCGGTGAGGAAGCCGCCGTCGGCTCCGGCGATCCGGATATGGCGGTTGTGCAGTTCATCCTCCAACGGCACCGTGAAGCGGACGCCCAGTCCGGCCAGGAAGTCCCGTTCAGCGTCCCCGTCCCAGATGAATGTGTGCACCATGCGCACGCTGCGGGCACTGGCGTAGAAGTAGAACCGCACCACAAACGGCAGCCAGCCCCGCTGGCCGCTTCCGGGAGCGTCCGGCCGGTGGGTGCCTTCCAGCCGCACCACCGCGCGGACGGGACCGGACTGTTCCACCACGACGGCGGTCACCTCGCCGGTATAGGCGTCCCGGCTCACGCTTCCTGCACCTTCGGGAAGGCCGTCCTGCAGCAGGCTGACCAGCCGGGCGTCGCGCGCCACCTCCCGTCCGTTCCGGGAGAGGCTGCTGAACAGGGTGGCCCCGGCGCGGTTAAGCACCATCGTCAGGGCGCCGGTATCGATGGTGAGGGTGTCGTCACCGTCGTCGACCGTGACCGAGGCAGCGCCCGACGGCGGCTGGCCGGCAGCGGTGGCTGCGGCGCCGTCGGTTGTCACATGGTAGGCGTCCGACAGCTGGTCTGTTGCGGGCAGGGCGATGCCCGCCCACTTCAGGGAGCCGTCCGGCCAGGTGGCCAGGGGCCAGGCCTGGCTGGCGACGCGGGTACCGGCAGCGTCCTGCACGCCCAGGGCGTCCGCGCCGGACACGGTGCCGCGCGGGAAGGGCATGCCCCAAGTGGTTCCGCTGCTGATTTCAGCTGGGGCCTGGCCATCGATCCACCTGATGGGGGTGTTGTCCGTCATGTCATCCAATTCCACTGGTGATGGGGCGCTTCTAAGGTGCGCAGAGGTGCGGGAAAGCGCTTTCTTGATTTGAATTACAACGTAGTAGACCGCGGACGGGCATGCAAGGGGTAATTCGAGGGCAGGCTACTTGCCGGCGGTACCGCCAGTGCCACTGCCTGCTTGTGGACCGGGCCGTCGTCGTCCGTTGCCTGGATGTCAGGACTTCCGGGCGCTCTGGCCGCCGTGCTTCTGTGCTGGACTGGTGGGGCAGTGGGCACTACCCGCCGTTCCCAGCGCCCGCCGCAGGGCGCGGCGCCATTCCAGCCACAGTCAGCCAGCCGGCCGCGGCCGGCCGTTGGGAAGGATTACTCATGGCACAGTACAAGATCGGATATTTCGTAGGCAGCCTGGCCAGCGGGTCCATCAACCGGGTCCTGGCCAACGCCCTGATCAAACTCGCCCCGGAGGAACTGGAATTCGCCGAGATCCCGATCAAAGACCTCCCGCTCTACAGCTACGATTACGACGCCGACTTCCCGCCGGAGGGCCGTGCCCTCAAGGAAGCCATCGAAGCCGCGGACGGGATCCTGTTCGTATCCCCCGAGTACAACCGCTCCATCCCCGGCGCGCTCAAGAACGCCATCGACTGGGGCTCCCGCCCTTGGGGCACCAACTCGTTTGCCCGCAAGCCCACGGGAATCATCGGCGCCTCCCCGGGCAGCATTGGGACGGCGGTGATGCAGTCCTCCATGCGGGCTGTCCTGAGCTTCCTGGACGCGCCGCAGCTCAACGCCCCCGAGGCCTACGTCAAGTACGACCCCGCCGTTTTCGGCGACGACGGCGAGGTCAAAGATGAGTCCACCGCCAAATTCCTGCGCCACTACATGGACGAGTATGCGGCGTTCGTCGCCAGGGTCCTGGCCGCCAACGCGCCCGGGCACATCGGCGACCTGGAGCCGGACAGCGCCAAGCTCTCCCGCTGATTTTCCGGTCCCCGGCCGGCATGCGGATGCCCGCCGTCCCAGCAACGGCGGGCATCCGGGTCTTTGGTCCGCAGCCCAACCCAGCGGCGCCCACTCCCGCGGCAGCCCAGTCCAGCGGGAGGGTCAGTCCAGCGGCAGGGTTACTGTCACGCTGGTGCCGCTGCCGGGGGTGGAGCTGATGTCCACGGCACCGCCGGCTTCCTGAACTGCCACCGCCATCAGGCGCAGCCCGTACCCGTGGTGGCGCCCGCAGGTGGCGAGGCTGCTGTCAAAGCCTGTGCCGTCGTCGGCCACCACAAGGCGGATGCCGTGGTCAACGGCTGCCAGCTGGATATTCAACGAGGACGCGGAAGAGAACTTGAACGCGTTGCTCAAGGCCTCGCGGGCGGACTGGTAGAGGAGGGACGCGCAGTCCGCCGGGATCTCGATGCCCCAGTGCGGAGTATCCCAGTGGACCGCGGTCCCGCGCTGGCGCAGGGGAGCCGTCAACCGGTCGATGCATCCGGCGAGCCCCAACGTGTGGAAGTCCAGCGGCTGTTTGTCCGTCAGCACTCCCCCCACGGATGTGACTTCGTTGTCCAACGCTGCTTTGCTTCCCATGACTTCCTGCTCCCCACAAGCTGGTTTTGTCTTATGGCTTCAGCGTGGACCTGGAAGTTCTAGGGATCGCAAGGTTTGACTCAAGATCCCATCAATTCCCAGCGCGCTGCCTGACGCGGGCCGTACGGCTGGCTGACCCGGATCCGGGCCGGCAGGGACCGGCTTTGTTTCATCTCCAGCGGACGGGGGACGGAAGACATATGCCTACCTGGTTAATGTCACTTGTCTGGGGCACCGGCGCCGGTGCCGCCCTGGTCCTGGGCGCCGCCGTGTCCTGGCGCTGGTCCATTCCGTCCAAAGTCGTCTCCACGATCATGGCCTTCGGCGCGGGCGTGCTGATCTCGGCCCTTGCCTTTGAGCTGGTGGACGAGGCCGTCAAGGGCGGCGGCCTGTGGCCCACCGCCGCGGGGTTCCTGGCCGGCGCCGTGGTGTATGTGGGTGCCAACATGCTCCTGGCCCGGGCCGGAGCCAAGCATCGCAAGCGGTCGGGGGACCAGCAGCCCTCCGAAAAGGACGATCCGGGCAGCGGCACGGCCATCGCCGTCGGCGCCTTGCTGGACGGTGTGCCGGAGTCCGTCGTGCTGGGCGTCGGCCTGCTGGCCGGGGGAGCAGTAAGTCCCGCCATGCTGGCGGCGGTCTTTATCTCCAACGTGCCGGAGGGGCTGTCCGGAACGGCCGGCATGAAGAAGGCAGGCCGGAGCAGGGGCTACGTGTTTGGGCTGTGGGGCGGCATTGCGGTCCTCAGCGGGCTGGCGGCACTGCTGGGGTACGTGGCGCTGGAAAATGCGCCCGAGGAGCTGGTGGCCTTCATCACCGCCGTCGCCGCCGGCGGCATCCTGGCGATGCTGGCGGACACCATGATCCCCGAGGCTTTCGAGGAGCACCACAACCTGACGGGGCTCACCGCTTCTGTGGGGTTCCTGACGGCATTCACCGTGCACCATCTGGGGTGACGGAGCCGGTGAACACCGGCAGCACGGACACGGCGTCAAAGACGACGGACCGTATCCGCAGCATGTAGCGTGCAGGGAGATCAATAGCCTGAGGGGGCAGCGCTTTGAATTTCACTTATTACGGGCAGAGACCGCCGGAACCGTTGACGTTGTTCTGGAAGCTCGTCATCATGCTGGCCGCAATCGTCGGCGTTTCCACCTGCACCATCCTCGGGCTTCTTTACGTGCACTTCTTCGTCGGGACCCCCGGGACTGTGGGAGTGCTGGAGCGGCAGTTGACCAAGCAGGATGCCATCCCCGCCATCCAGGATGAGGAAGGCGACGCGAAAATCGGCGAGGCCCGCTTCCTGGCCTCGTACGAGGACATTTCCTACTACGCCACCCCCGGCATGGAGCCGGGGGTGGCCTGTCTGGTGGGAAAGGCGCCATGGGACGACTACTGGTCCTACTGGGAAGCGTGCAGCGAGATCCGCGATGGCCGGGACGTCCTGGTGGAAGTGCAGGATCCCGACACCAGGGACATCCTTTTTGTTCCCGACCAGTTCGACCACGGCCCGCTGGAACGGGACGGCTGGGTCACCCTGCACCGCAACCTGCTGATCCAGCCCCTGTCTGAAGCCCCGCAACCTGCCGAGCCCCCGCAATCTGGAGAAAGGCTGACCAGCAACGCCCTTCAGCTGAAGGCACCGGCACCGGGCAACGGCGGAGTAGGCCCGGCACGCTCCAGGCGGACCACTGCAGCCGCCTCAAGGGGACCGCTCCCGGCCCTTGCTAAGGTGGACGCCACTGCGCCCCGCGCCCGGACACCTTCTGCCACTGCGGATTTCCGGGCTTGCGGGCCACCCCGCCTCTTGCGAATGGAGCTTCCTTGTCCTTGATTGTCGGTGCCTACCCTGCCCAGCCTGCCGAACGTCAGGAGCAGTTCCATCACGGCCTTGCCGGCATTCCGTCCATCCGGGGACTGGAACTCCCGTATGGTCCGTACGGCGGTACCGGGTGGCCGGCCGGGGCAGCCGATGGATGGTCGGCCATGGTCACGGCCATCCCGGGCACCATGCAGCGGCTGGACACCAACGGCACGTTCGGGCTGGCGTCTGCCGATCCCCAAGGCCGCCGGGAAGCCCTGGAATTCGTGGCCGGCGTGCGGGCTTATGCGCATCAGCTCCGGGATGAGGGGCATGAGGTGGAGGCCGTGGAACTGCATTCCGCCCCGACCGGCAGCGCCTCGGCCCACTGGTTCCAGGAATCACTCAAGGAAGTCCTCGAGTGGGACTGGGGAAAGGCCCGCATACTCATCGAACACTGCGACGCCCCTCGCCCCGGCAGCACCCCGGAAAAAGGCTTCCTGGCCTTCGCGGAGGAAGTGGATACCGCCGTCGCGCTCCGCGGCCAGGGCTGGGAGCAGGTAGGCATCAGCGTGAACTGGGGACGCTCCGTCATTGAGTCGGGCAACCCCGATACGGCGGTGCAGCATCTGGCGCTGGGGCGGGAGGCGGGGGTCCTTGAGGGCCTGATGTTCTCCGGCTGCTCGCCGGAGGAAACCGGATTCGGCTACCCCTGGATCGACGCGCACCTTCCGGCCGTGGAGGTTGACGGAGCGCCTCCGAGTTCCCTCCTGAACGGCCGGGAGATCGAGCGCTGCCTGGAGGCCGCGGGGCCCGTTCCCATCCTGGGCTTCAAGGTGGGGCTTGGGCCGCAGGAGATCACGCCGGCCGAACGCGTGGACCGGTTCCGGCAGATGTCGAGCCTGCTGGGCGGGTAAGGCCCACGTTCCAGGGGCACCTGCGCTACACAAGTACCGGTGCCGCCAGCCTGCCGTCCCGCATGGTGGCCACGGCATCCGTCAGGGGCACGAACTCGGTGTCATGGGTGACCATCACGGTCGCCACCGAAAATTCGCTGGTCACCTGCCGGAGCAGGCCGATGATCGAGGCGCTGCGCTCGTGGTCCAGCGCCGCCGTCGGCTCATCCACGAGCAGCACCTTGGGGCTGCCCATGAGCGCGCGGGCAATGTTCACCCGCTGCCGCTGGCCGCCCGACAGTTGGTGCGGCAGCCTGTCCGCGCTTGCGGACAGGCCCACCACGTCCAGCAGCGCTGCTGCCTTGGCGCGGGCCGCCCGCACCGGACCGCCGCGCAGGTGATCGCCGATGATGAGCTGTTCGACGGCGGTGAGCGAGGGCAGCAGGTTGGGCTGCTGGAAGATGATGCCCACCTTGCTCCGCCGCAGGGCGGTGAGCTCTTTGTCCCTTAGGCCGGAGGTATCGGTCCCGTCGATGACGACCTGCCCGCGGGTGGGGCGGACCAGGGTGGCGGCGGCGGCCAGGAGGCTGGACTTGCCGGACCCTGAAGGCCCCACGAGGGAAACCAACTGGCCCGCGTGCGCGGTGAGGCTCACCCGGTCCAGGGCGGTGGTGGTGCCGCCTCCGTCCGGGTATTCAAGGGTGACGTCAACCAGGTTCAGGGGAGCAGGACTAGTCATGAAGGATTCCTTTCGGGAAACGGGAGGTTCAGTTGCCGCCGAGGGCCAGCAGCGGGTCGACGGCGGTGGCGCGCCGGACCGCCAGGGCGGCGCCGGCCAGGCCCAGGGCGACGATCCCGACGACGGGCACCACCGTGGTGCCCGGGTCCAGCAGGAAGGGGGCAGCCTTGGTTGCGAATGATCCGGCGGCGACGCCCACGGCTCCACCTGCGCCCGCACCCGCCACCAGGACGATCGCGGCCTGGGCCATGGCGTCCCGGAGGATGTAGGAACCGGGCGCGCCCATGGCCTTCAGGACGGCGATATCGCGGGTGCGCTGGATGGTCCAGACGGTCAGGAACGCCACGATCACCAGGGCCGAGATTCCGTACAGGAATGCCTGCATCAGGGTCAGGGAGCCGTTCTCGCTCTTAAAGGAGCCCAGCGCCTGGAAGGAACCGGTGCGGGACTGGCTGACGGTGCCCGCCGCAGCATCCGCCGCGGCCTCGTCCACCGCCGCCCCGTCCGCGTAGGTGACGGCGACGACGGTGGCCACCTGGCCGCCGTCGGACACGTGCGCCGACTTTGCCCACGCCGGGAGCACCGTCCACACCACGCTGGTGTGCGCGTACCACTGGTCCGGGACCACGGCGGCGACGGAGAGGTCCACGCCGCCCAGGGAAATCGTGTCCCCTTGGCCAACGGACAATGCCTCCGCGGTCGAGTTGCCCACCACGGCGGTGCCGGCGGTGACCCCTGCCGGCGCCAAGGGACTCCCTGGCGTGACGCCGAAGACTGCCACGTTCGCGGTGCCCGCACCGCTGGCCGTTTGCGCCCGGGTCTGGGTGATGCCGAGCGGCTCGGCGGACTGGACGCCGGGCTGGTTCCGCCAGCGGTCAACCTGGGCTGCGGTCACGGAGCTGTCCGTGTAGGACGCTTTGGGTTCGGCCTGCCGCGGCGCCCCGAAGGCGATGGTGTCCACCGGCCGGGCGGTGGCGGCTCCCAGCTTGTCGATGGCCGAGGTGGACTGCTCGGCGAGCCCTGCCGTCAGGCCGGACAGCATGACCAGCAGCAGGGTGATCAGGGCTACGACGCCGCCCATCATGGCGAACCGGCCTTTGGCGAAGCGGATGTCGCGGATTGCCAGGAACACGTTGTTTCTTCTCTCATCAGGGTGGATTCTTCTGTCCTTCCACTCTTCCGGCGGCAGCCCCCGGCCGCATCGCGGGGACGGTTGATCCGCGGGCATGGAATGGTTGAACCCGGAGTCAACCTTTCGGTTGATCCGGCGCCGGCATCCGCGGCATAAGCTGATGAAATGCCTGCCACGCCCCTGCTCCCATCACCCGCGGAGCCTGCCGGCATCCCGGCGAAGGGGCCGCTGAATGCCCTGGAAAACGCGTCGTCTGCGGCCATCCTCAGGGTCCTGCGCGTCACCCTCCACACGGGTTTCGCCGTCCTGCTGGCCGTGGCCCTGGTCCGGATGCTGGTGGCCGGCGGTCCGCTGCGCTGGCTCTGGGCGGCCGCCGCCGTCGTCCTGGCTGCCGTGTACCTGGCCGGGACCGTCCTCGAAAAGCGCCATGCCGAGGCCCGGACCGGGTTCAACCCGCGCCGCTTCGGCTTGCTGTGGCTGGGACTGGTGACAGCCCTGTGGGCGTTCCTGCTGGCCGGCAGCGCCGACTTCGCGTGGCTTGCCTTCCCGATCTTCTTCCTGCACCTGCACCTGCTGCCCCGCCGCGCCGCCCTGCCGGCCATCGCAGCCATGACCATGGCGGTGATCGCCTCTCAGTGGGCTGCGAGCGGTGCCCCGGTCCCACATGCTGCCGCCGTCGTCGGGCCCGTGTTGGGGGCTGCCTTCTCCGTGATCACCGGCCTTGCCTACGCCGCCCTGTACCGGGAAGCCGAGAACCAGCGGCGCGCGGCGGACGAGTTGCGCCGGACCCGGGAGGAACTGGCCAGGTCGCAGCATGAGGCGGGCATGCTGGCGGAGCGCGAGCGACTGGCCCGGGAAATCCATGACACCCTGGCGCAGGGCCTGTCCAGCATCGTGCTCCTTGGACGGGCAGCCGGGCAGTCACTGGATGAGGGTGATGCGGCCACGGCTTCGGCCCGGCTGGCCCTGGTGCAGCAGACTGCGGCGGACAACCTTGCCGAGGCGCGCAGCTTTGTCCGCGGCCTGGCGTCACCGCAGCTGGAGGGGGCCACGCTGGTGGAAGCCCTGCAGCGGCTGTGCGATCGGACGGAGACTGACGCTGCAGCGTCCGGAATGGCACTGCGCTGCCGCCTGGAGGTGGACGGTGAGCCGCGGGACCTGCCCCAGCCGGTGCGCGTGACCCTGCTGCGGGCGGCGCAGGCGAGCCTCGCGAACGTCCGGGAACACGCCCGGGCCGCGACCGCCGTCGTCAGCCTGGCCTTCCTGGGCAGCGAGGTGACCATGGACATTTACGACGACGGCACGGGCTTTGACCCGTCAGCTGCGGCAGCTGCCACGGGCGCCGCCGACGGCAGCGGGTTCGGGCTGCGCTCGCTGGCGGAGCGCGTCAGGGCGCTGAACGGCTCGGTGGCAGTGGAGTCAGCACCGGGCGAGGGCACCGTGGTGGGCATCCGGCTGCCGCTGGCGGGTGGAATCGATGGGTGAGGTGCGCGTTCTGCTGGTGGATGACCCCCCTGTGGTCCGGGCCGGGCTCAGGGCGATGCTCACCGGTTTCGACGGGATTTCGATCGCCGCGGAAGCCGCCGACGGCAGGGCCGCGCTGCATGAGCTGGCGCGGCTGACGGCGCTGGGTGAGGCACCGGACGTTGTCCTCATGGACCTGCAGATGGGGGAGGGGATGGATGGCGTTACGGCCACCGCTGAAATCCGGAAGCTCCACGGCGCGCCGCCGGTCCTCATCCTCACCACGTACGACACCGACGCGGACATCCTCGCCGCGGTGGAGGCCGGGGCCGGCGGCTACATGCTGAAAGACGCGCCGCCGGAACATCTGCGCCAGGCGGTCCTGCAGGCTGCCGCGGGCGGGACGGTCCTGGCGCCCCGGGCGGCGGCGCTGCTGATGGACCGGATCAGCAACCCCGGCACCGCGCTTACCCCGCGGGAAGTGCAGCTGCTGGAACTGCTGGCCACCGGCCTCTCCAACCGGGCCATCGCCAAGCAGGTCTTCATCTCGGAGGCTACGGTGAAGACGCATCTGGTCCACATCTACGGCAAGCTCGGCGTGGACAACCGGACTGCCGCCATCGCCGTGGCCACGCAGCGGCGGATCATCCGGCCGCCGGGCGGCAAGGCCTGACGTCAGCGGGAGCATGGCGGCCCTACCGTGCAGTAGGTTTATTCCACTGACCCCAGGCCATGCTGTTCAAAGGAGAATGAATGTCCCGTCCGGTTCCAGCCGTTGATGCCCTGCTTGCCACCTACGGCGCGGCCGACGCATGCGCCGCCGACCTGCTGTGTGACAACCACGATCCCGATGCCGTTGCCTTCACGGTGGTCGCAGCCGACCTCTCCGCGGAGGACATCACCTACGGCGAGCTGCGGGAGCGATCGGAACGGGGAGCCGCCGCCCTGGCCGGGCTGGGGATTGGGCCAGGAGACGCGGTGGCCACCCTGATGGGGAAATCGGCCGACCTTGTGGTCATGCTCCTGGCCATCTGGCGGCGCGGCGCCGTCCACGTGCCGCTGTTCACCGCGTTCGCGTGGCCGGCCATCGAACTTCGGCTCACCGCTTCCCGCGCAAAGGCTGTGATCACCGACGCCGACCAGCGGGTGAAGATCCAGGACACCGGAGCCGCCGTCGTGGTTGCCGGTGCAGAAGCCGCCCACCCCGACCTGGCGCTCGCGCCGCTCCTGGCCCGGCAGCAGCCGGGGATCCCGTCCGAAGCCGTGGGCGGCGACGCCGCCCTGGTGCTGATCTTCACGTCCGGGACCACCGGCGCCCCTAAGGGGGTGCCGGTCCCGGTCCGGGCACTGGCCGCCTTCCGCCAGTACGTGGAACTGGGCCTGGACGTCAGTGAAGAGGACGTGTTCTGGAACGCCGCAGACCCGGGCTGGGCCTATGGCCTGTACTACGGGATCCTTGGCCCCATGGCGGCGGGACGGCGGAACCTCCTGCTTCGCCCCGGCTTCTCCCCGGAACTCAGCTTCAAAGTGCTGGATGCCTTCTCCGTCACCAACTTTGCCGCCGCTCCCACGGTTTACCGCACCATGCGCGCGAAGACCGGCGCCGGAACCGGGCCCTTCCACCTTCGGCGCGCCTCATCCGCCGGTGAGCCGCTGACGCCGGAGGTGATCAGCTGGGCGCGGGAGGTGCTGGGTGTTCCAGTTCGGGACCACTACGGGCAGACCGAACACGGAATGATGATTATCAACGCCTGGCATGACGACGTGAGGACGGAGCTTCGGCCAGGTTCCATGGGCCGGCCCCTGCCGGGATGGAGCTGTGCGGTCCTCAAGGACAACGCCGACGAGCCGGCCGCCCCGGGTGAGCTGGGCCGCGTTGCCGTCAACGTGGCCGGCAGCCCGATGATGTGGTTCAAGGGGTACCAGGATGCACCGGAGAAGACGGCCGAACGGTTCAGCGCGGATGCCCAGTGGTACCTGACCGGCGACGCGGGCATGGCGGATGAGGACGGCTATTACTTTTTCTCCTCCCGCGATGACGACGTGATCATCATGGCCGGCTACCGGATTGGGCCCTTTGATGTGGAGAGCGTCCTGTCCACCCATCCGGCCGTCCTGGAAAGCGCCGTGGTGGGCGCCCCCGACGAACTGCGCGGCGAAGTCCTCGAGGCGTACGTTGTCCTGGCAGAGGGGACAACCGGCAGCGATGCGCTGGTGGCTGAACTGCAGGCCATGGTCAAGACGCAGTTCGCGGCCCACGCCTATCCGCGCCGCATCCACTTCGTGGAGGAGCTGCCCAAAACGCCGTCCGGGAAGCTGCAGCGCTACATCCTGAGGCAGCAGCGGGCGGCGGAACTCGGCCGGTAGCAGGGCCGGAACTTTGGGCGGAAAATACCGCCCGTGCCCGGCGCCTTTTGCCGTGGCGACTGTTAGCGTGGAGGCCCAGCCACTGAAGGAGGAGCGATGTCCATCAATTCACCTGATTCACTGCCCGAAGAAGATCCGCAGGAGGGTTCGGCGGCGGATGCTGCCGGGAACGGGTCCGGCAAGGGCAAGGCCGACGGCGGGATCCCTGGCGGTAAGGACGGCGTCGGTATTTCCGATGGTGCCGAGCCCAACACCTTCGAGCCCGAGGAGGACCCGGATGCCGCCGCAGGCGCGGCGGACGACTGACTCTTGCCGGCACCGATGGACCAGGCAGCCGCTCAAGGTTGGCTCAAGATTGACCGAAGGTGCTGTTTTTGGTGCAGCTGCCTGCCTACTGGCCGGTAATTTTAAAGCGCTTCCGGTCAGTTCCCCGGCAGGAAGCATTGGAAGCCCCTGCGCTGGAGCCTGACTCGCGCGGGGGCTTCCCCCCAACACCAGGGCTGCGTCAGCGGGCGGCAGGGGCCACGTCCTCGAAGTGCTCAACGACCGGAAACGGCTCATAGAAGTGGTGCAGCAGCGCCCGCCATTGCTGATACTCCGGGGATCCACGAAAACCCACCGTATGGTCCTCCAGGGTCTCCCACGTGACCAGCAGCAAATAGGTACCGGGGGATTCGATGGAGCGGGACAGCGAGAGCGAGACGAAGCCCGGCATGGAAGCGATAATCGGCCGGGCCAGTTCAAAAGTAGCCTCGAATTCCACATCCCGGCCCGGAAGGACGGGGAGCAGCGCATGTTCGGTGATCACCGCCTTATTTTCGCAGGTGGGGTGCCAACGCACCGTGCCGCCCAGCGCATTCCCGGGATGCTGTGGCAGGGCTGTACGATCTCCGAGGACCCTTTTGTGGTCGGAAAGGGGGACGGGAATTTGGCGGGCACTCATTCCACGGGGACTGCTCTCAGGGACGCGGCGAACCGTGACGAACTGCTGCAGGAATATGGCCTGGCGTCCTCCGCCTCAGAGGCATCCCGGTACCCCGCTGTGGAACTTTCCCTGGAACCCCTCCAGAACCTGGTCGAGTTGGCCGCCAAGCTCTGTGGTGTCCCTTTCGGCGTCATCAACGTGGTCACATCGGATGAGCAACGCCAGGTGGCCGCCGTCGGCTTTGAAGCCGCCGTATGCGCGCGGGAGGACTCGATGTGTGCGCAGGTCTTCCTCTCGGGGAGGACAACCGTTGTTCCCGACGCTTCCCAGGACCCCCGGCTTGTATCGAACCCCTTCGTGACCGGGGAGATCGCTGCCGTGCGGTTTTATGCCTCGGTGCCGCTGGAGACGGCGTCGGGGTTCGTGCTCGGATCGCTGTGCGTCTTCTCCAATACCGCCGGCACGCCGGAGCAGGACCAGCTGGACATGCTGGAGATCCTGGCCCGCCAGGCGGTACAGCTCCTGGAACTTCAGCGGCGCACCCTGCAGCTGAACACCGCGTTGGAGGAGGTGCGGGAAAGCAACGCCAAGCTGGCAGAGTTCGCCGGCCGCGTCAGCCATGACCTCCGCGGACCGCTGACCACCATGCTGGGCTATGTGGAGATGGGCGAGGACGACCCCGAGGTGGGCGGCGACCACCCGGCGGCCGAGTATTTCCAGCTGATTGGCTCCAGCGGGCACCGGATGCTCCGCATGCTTGAGGATGTTCTGACCTATTCCCGGATGGGCGGAGGCATCCAGCGCCAGCGCACGTCACTCCAGGCTGTGGCGTCCGAGGTGGCCAGGGACCTGGGGTTGCCGTTTGGCCCCGACGCTGTCCTGGACAGCGGGGACATGACGCTCCAGGTGGACCGCGGCCAGCTGCGGACCCTGCTGCAAAACCTGGTGGCAAATGCGGTGAACTACCAGAGCCCGGAGCGGGACCTGGCGGTGCGGATCAGCGGCACTTCGAACTATCACGGATCAACGGTGGTAGTGGCGGACAACGGCAAAGGGATAGCGCCGGAGGACCGGCAGCGCGTGCTGGAGCCGCTGGTCCGGCTGCACCGGGAGGGTGACGGGCAGGGCTCGGGGCTGGGCCTGGCCATCTGCCGCCGGATCGCGGAAGCGCACGGAGGGGAGCTGAGCCTCAAGGAGACTCCCGGCGGAGGAACCACGGCCGTGATCAGCTTCCCCGACGACGTTTAGCGAGAAACGCAGACGGGGCCGGCTGCAGTGGCAGCCGGCCCCGTCCCTGTTCAGTTCGTAGCTGGGGTCAGTTCAGGTCGAACCGGTCCAGCTCCATGACCTTGGTCCAGGCGGCCACGAAGTCGTTGACGAACTTCTCCTTGGCGTCGTCGCTGGCGTAGACCTCGGCGAGGGCCCGAAGCTGCGAGTTGGAGCCGAAGACCAGGTCCACCGGCGTGGCCGTCCACTTCAGTTCACCGCTGGCAACGTCGGTGATCTCGTATACGTTTTCGCCGGACTCGGACGCCTTCCACTTGGTGCCGGGCGAGAGCAGGTTGACGAAGAAGTCGTTGGTCAGGGCCTGCGGCTTGTCCGTCAGCACGCCGTGGCTGGAACCGCCAACATTGGTGCCCAGGGCACGCATGCCGCCCACCAGCGCCGTCATTTCCGGGGCAGTAAGGTCCAGCATGTAGGCCTTGTCCAGCAGCAGCGTTTCCGGCTGCAGTTTCTGGCCGGGGCGCAGGTAGTTGCGGAACCCGTCGGCCCGAGGCTGCAGGTACTGGAAGGATTCGACGTCGGTCTGGTCCTGCGAGGCGTCCGTACGTCCGGGGCGGAACGGCACCGTGACGGGGAACCCGGCGTCGGCTGCTGCCTTTTCGACGGCGGCCGCGCCGCCCAGGACGATCAGGTCCGCCAGTGAGACCTTCTTGCCGCCGGCCTGGGCCGAGTTGAACTCCTCCTGCACCTTTTCGAGCACCGGAAGAACGGTTGCCAGCTGTTCCGGTTCGGAGGCTTCCCAACTGCGCTGCGGTTCCAGCCGGATCCGGGCGCCGTTGGCGCCGCCCCGCCGGTCCGTCTTGCGGTAGGTGGCGGCCGACGCCCAGGCCGTGCCGGCCAGCTGCGGGATGGTCAGGCCGGAATCCAGCAGCTTGGCCTTCAGCGAGGCGATGTCCTGGTCATCGACCAGTTCATGGTCGACGGCGGGAACGGGATCCTGCCACAGCTGGGCTTCCGGAACCCAGGGGCCCAGCATGTGCGGGCCCACGGGACCCATGTCGCGGTGCAGCAGCTTGTACCAGGCCTTGGCGAATGCCAGGGCGAACTCGTCCGGGTTCTTCAGGAAGCGGCGGCCGATTTCCTCGTAGACGGGGTCGAAGCGCAGCGACAGGTCGGTGGTGAGCATCGTGGGGCGGTGCTTCTTGTTGGGGTCGTGGGCGTCCGGAATGATTTCCGGGGCGTCCTTGGCCACCCACTGGTGTGCGCCGCCGGGGCTCTTGACCAGTTCCCACTCGTACTCGAAGAGGATTTCGAGGAACCGGTTGCTCCACTGGGTCGGCTTGTCCGTCCAGGTGACCTCGAGGCCCGAGGTGATGGTGTCCGCGCCCTTGCCGGAGCCATAGGTGCTGAGCCAGCCCAGGCCCTGCGCCTCCAGGTTGGCGCCTTCCGGCTCGGGGCCCACGTGTGCGTCGGCGGGGCCGGCGCCGTGGGTCTTGCCGAACGTGTGACCGCCGGCGATCAGGGCGAAGGTCTCTTCATCGTTCATCGCCATCCGCTTGAACGTTTCGCGGATGAACGCCGCCGCGGCCACCGGGTCCGGGTTGCCCATGGGGCCCTCGGGGTTGACGTAGATCAGGCCCATTTCGGTGGAGCCGACGTCCTCCGCCATCTGGCCTTCGCCGATGTAGCGTTCGTCGCCCAGCCAGGCGTCTTCGGGGCCCCAGAAGATCTCTTCCGGCTCCCACACGTCCTCACGGCCGAAGGCGAAGCCGAACGTCGTGAAACCCATGGACTCCAAGGCCACATTGCCGGCCAGGACCAGGAGGTCGGCCCAGGAGACTTTCTGGCCGTACTTCTGCTTGACCGGCCAGAGGAGCCGCCGGGCCTTGTCCAGGTTGGCGTTGTCCGGCCAGCTGTTCAGCGGCGCGAACCGCTGGCCGCCGTCGCCCGCTCCGCCGCGGCCGTCGTGGACCCGGTAGGTGCCGGCCGCGTGCCAGCTCATGCGGATCATCAGGCCGCCGTAGTGGCCGAAGTCCGCCGGCCACCAGTCCTGGGAGGTGGTCAGGACCTCGGTGATGTCCCGCTTGAGAGCCTCGACGTCGAGCTTCTGGAATTCCTCGCGGTAGTTGAAGGAGGTGCCAAGGGGGTTGCTGGCCTGGCCGTGGGCGTGCAGCACGGAGAGGTCCAGCTGGTTGGGCCACCAGTCCTGGAGGGTCCGTGGCCGGGTGCCCTTGGGCTGGGGCGAATCGATGGCAGGGTTTTCACTCTCGCTGCCCTGGGCAGTGGCACTGCCATGGGCCACCGGGCACCCGCCCTCAACCTTCTGGTCCAGGCCCTGTGCGCTCCCGGGAGTGGGGACCGGGGGATGGTCTTGGGGTTCGGTCATGTGCTTTTCTCCTTCCGTTGGGCCGAGGCCGCGGTTGGACTCGGGCAGCCGGTGCAACCCTCCCATTGGAACATAGACGGAGGGGCGGAGGAGACCCCTCTTTCAAGGCCGGCCTCCTCCGCTTGAGTTAGCGGTCCGTAACAGTTGGTCAACCGGTTGTGGGACTTCCGCCGCCTTATTTCATAATCAAAAGTGCGGATTCCGGGGGCTGGTCCGCGCGCCAACCATTCCGTCCCACCTTTGCGTGGAGACCTTCAGAATTTCAGGAAACAACTTCATGGACGGTTCAAGCCTTGTTGCCCTCTTCCTTGCAAGGAGCGACGATACTGCCACCAGCGCCCTGCCGCGTGCGCCGAGGAAGGTCCGGGCAAAGAAGCCCGGCCTGTCCCGGCGGGAAGCCTTCCGGGGCCGGCTGGCAAGCGCCCTGCACCGCCTGGCGTGGGCCATTGAACCTGATGCGACGGGCACGTACTAGCAGCTTTTAGTGCGTTGCGCCCAGTTCGATGAGCAGGACGCCGCCGATAATGAGGCCGAGCCCAAGCATCATGACGGCTGTGATGGTCTCCTTGAAGAAGATGCGGCTGGCCACGGCAGTCAGCGCCACGCCGGCTGCCGCCCAGATTCCGTAGGCAACCCCGAGGGCCATGCCCTGTTGCAGGGTCAGCGTCAGGAACGTGAAGGCCACGACGTAGCCGACGCCGACCGGCACGTACCAGCGCCGCTTGCCATCGGAGGCCACGCGCAGGAACAGGGTGGCGGTGACCTCGGTCAGGATCGCTCCGGCCAGCAACAGCCACATCATCGGCTGGCCAACTCCTTCACCGGTTCCTCGGCGGCCTCTTTGCGTGAGCCGAGTTCAACGCACAGTACCCCGCCGATCACCATGGCGACACCGACCATCATCACGGGTGTCAGTGCTTCGCCGAAGAGGACAGCGGCCAGCAACACCGTGAGGGTTACTCCCAGCGCAGACCAGATGCCGTAGGCGACACCCAGGCCCAGTCCTTTCCGGAGGACCCCGGCCAGGAAAGCGAAGGAGGCGGCATACCCGAGAACCACCACGATGAAGAGAGCCGGATTGTCCAGGGCCGCCTTCAAGGAGAGGGACGCCGTCACCTCACTCAGAATCGCCCCGGCGAGAAAAATCCACTTCATCCATCAGTCCTTGAAAGTTGTTCGGGCTGGTTCCCGTGGATGGAACGCCGCGGTTGCTCCGTGTGTTCCCTGCTCCCCGGGCCTATTCCGGGCAGGCAGGAATCCGGCGATGCCTGGGCGGTGCGGCGCTTCGAACCGACGCACATAGAGGCCCGCCGTACGCCGTCAGTGAACCCCGAAACTTCCTCCAGCAACGCCCGGTTAAGTCCCAGTTTCCGGACGTACACTGACCTCGCACCACGTTTTGTGGACACACCGTCAGGTTGGAGCCTGCCTTGCTCTGGAAGTTGCTTGTCGAATACCTGCGGCCGCACCGGCCGCTGCTGGCCGCCGTCGTGGTGTTCCAGCTGGCGCAGTCCATTGCGTCGCTGTACCTGCCCACGCTGAACGCGGACATCATTGACCAGGGGGTGGCCCGGGGCGATACCGGCTACATCCTCTCCACCGGCAGCTTCATGCTGCTCATCACCCTGGTGCAGATCGTGTGTGCGGTGGTGGCTGTGTACTTCGGTGCCAAAGCGGCCATGGGACTGGGCCGGGACCTGCGCGGCGCCATCTTTGAACGCGTGGGCGAGTTCTCCGAACAGGAAGTCACCCGCTTCGGCGCACCCAGCCTGATCACCCGGTCCACCAACGACGTCCAGCAGGTCCAGCAACTGGTGCTCATGTCCGCGACGCTCATGGTGGCAGCCCCGATGCTGAGCATCGGCGGGGTGATCATGGCCATCAGGCAGGACGCCCAGCTGTCCTGGCTCATCGCCGTGTGCGTCCCGGTGCTGCTGATCGCCGTCGGACTCATTGTCACCCGGATGGTGCCGCTGTTCCGCAAGATGCAGGCCCGGATTGATACCGTGAACCGCGTGCTGCGGGAGCAGCTGACGGGCATCCGCGTGGTGCGCGCCTTCGTGCGGGAGGACATGGAAACCGCCCGCTTCGCCCGCGCCAACACCGACGTCACGGACGTGGCCCTCCGCGCCGGACGGCTGATGGCGCTCATGTTCCCCGTAGTAATGCTGGTCCTGAACGTTTCCAGCGTGGCGGTGATCTGGTTCGGCTCGTTCCGGATCGAGGACGGGTCCATGCAGGTGGGCACCCTGATCGCGTTCCTGAGCTACCTGATGCAGATCCTGATGTCCGTCATGATGGCCACCTTCATGGCGGTGATGATTCCGCGCGCGTCGGTGTCCGCGGACCGCATCGGCGAGGTGCTGGGCACCAGCTCCAGCGTGGTGCCGCCCAAGGCGCCGGTCACCAGCGCCGTCCGGCGCGGCGAGCTGGAAATGCGCGACGTCGGATTCGCCTACCCGGGTGCCGACCAGCCCGTCCTGTCCGGGATCAGCTTCACCGCCCGCGCGGGGGAGACGACGGCGATCATCGGCAGCACCGGCTCGGGCAAGACCACCCTGGTGAACCTCATGCCCCGGCTCTTCGATGTCACCTCCGGCGCCGTGCTGATGGACGGCGTGGACGTGCGGGACCTGGACCCGGACCTGCTGTGGGGGCACATTGGCCTGGTGCCGCAGAAGCCTTACCTGTTCTCCGGCACCGTGCGCAGCAACCTGTTGTACGGCAACCCGGACGCCACCGAGGATGAGTTGTGGGACGCGCTGGAGATCGCCCAGGCCCGCGACTTCGTGGAGCAGATGGAGGATGGCCTGGATGCGGCCATCTCCCAGGGCGGCACCAACGTCTCCGGCGGTCAGCGGCAACGGCTGGCCATTGCACGGGCGCTGGTGAAGCGGCCCGAGCTCTACATCTTTGACGATTCGTTCTCGTCCCTGGACACCGGGACGGACGCCCGGCTGCGGCAGGCGCTCAAGCGCAGCACCGCCGGTGCCACCATGGTGATCATCGCCCAGCGCGTGTCCAGCATTACGGACGCGGACCAGATTTTGGTGCTCGACGACGGCAGGATCGTTGCGCACGGCACGCACCATGAGTTGCTGGAGAGTTCGGGGACATACCGTGAGATTGTCTCCTCCCAGCTGGCTGCGGAGGAGACGGTATGAGCCACGGACCCACTCCAGTGCGCGGCGCCAAAGGCGCGCCCGCTGGTACCGCAGGCGGGGGCAAAGCCGGCCAGGCCGACGTCGTACGCATCCCGCGCCCGGCAGGCGGACCCGGAAGGGGCGGACCCTTTGCCGGGATGAATGTCCCGGCCGAGAAGGCAATGAACTTCAGCGGCTCCGCCAAGCGGCTGCTGGCCACCCTGCGGCCGGAACGCGCGTGGCTGATCCTGGTGCTGGTCATGGCCGTGGCGGGTGTGGTGCTGCAGGTCATCGGGCCGCGGCTGCTGGGTGAAGGCACCAACCTGATCTTCGCCGGGGTCGTGTCCAAGCAGCTGCCGCCGGGCATGACGCAGGCGCAGCTGATTGCGATGCTGCGGGCGTCGGGGGAGAACCAGAAGGCAGACATGCTCAGCGCCATGACGCTGACGCCGGGAATGGGGATCGACTTCGGGGCGCTGGCCAGTGTGCTGACGTGGGCGCTGGTCCTGTACGTGCTGGGTTCGGCGTTCATGTGGGGGCAGGCGTATGTGCTGAACGGCGTGGTGCAGCGGACGGTGTTCGGGCTGCGGGAAAAGATCGAGGCGAAGATCAACCGGCTGCCGCTGCGGTACTTCGATTCGATCCAGCGCGGTGAGCTGCTCAGCCGGGTGACCAACGATGTGGACAACATTTCGCAGAGCCTGCAGCAGTCCATCAGCCAGGCGGTGACGTCGCTGCTGACGGTGCTGGGCGTGCTGGTGATGATGTTCATCCTCTCGCCCACGCTCGCCTTGATCGCTCTGGTGACCATCCCGCTGACGCTTGGGATCACTGCGCTGATTGCCAAGCGCTCGCAGAAGCTGTTCGTGCAGCAGTGGAAGAACACGGGTGAGCTTAACGGGCAGATCGAGGAGACGTACACCGGGCATGCGCTGGTGAAGGTGTTCGGCCGGCAGCGTGAGGTGGGGGAGCGGTTCCGGCAGAAGAATGCCGAGCTGTATGACGCGAGCTTCGGTGCGCAGTTCATTTCCGGGCTGATCATGCCGGCCATGACGTTCATCGGGAACCTGGTGTACGTGGGGATCGCCGTGGTGGGCGGCCTGCAGGTGGCGTCCGGTGCGATGCAGCTGGGCGATGTGCAGGCGTTCATCCAGTACTCGCGGCAGTTCACGCAGCCGCTGGCGCAGCTGGGGTCCATGGCGAACCTGCTGCAGTCCGGCGTGGCCTCTGCGGAGCGGGTGTTTGAGCTGCTGGACACGGAGGAACAGACCGCCGATCCCGTGGGAGCTGGGTTGCAGAGCCCGGATGGTGCCGGGCGCGGGCGGCTGGTGTTTGAGGACGTGTCCTTCTCGTACTCGCCGGACAAGCCGCTGATTTCCGGGCTTTCCCTGGTGGCGGAGCCGGGACAGACGGTAGCCATTGTGGGGCCCACCGGGGCGGGCAAGACCACGCTGGTGAACCTGATGATGCGGTTCTACGAGCTCGACGGCGGCCGGATCACGCTGGACGGCGTGGACATCACCACCATGAGCCGGCACGACCTGCGCTCGCGGATGGGGATGGTGCTGCAAGATACGTGGCTGTTCGGCGGGACCATCCGGGACAACATCGCGTACGGGCGGCCGACTGCTTCTTCTTCGGAGGTGCTTGAGGCCGCGCAGGCAACGTATGTGGACCGGTTCGTGAAGTCCCTGCCCGAGGGGTACGACACCGTGCTGGACGACGAAGGCGCGAATGTTTCCGCGGGCGAGAAGCAGCTGCTGACCATTGCCCGGGCTTTCCTGGCACAACCGTCCGTGTTGATCCTGGACGAGGCGACGTCCTCGGTGGATACCCGGACCGAGGTGCTGGTGCAGAAGGCTATGAGCGCACTGCGGTCCGACCGGACGTCCTTTGTGATTGCGCACCGCCTGTCCACGATCCGCGACGCCGACCTCATCCTGGTGATGGAGAACGGGCAGATCGTGGAACAGGGGAACCACGCCTCACTGCTTGCTGCCGGCGGAGCTTACGCGCGGCTGTACGAGGCCCAATTCGCGGCGCCGGTGGCGGAGGTTTAAGACAGCGTCCCTATACCTTGCTCATTCGTCTGACTTTCCTCTCGTCGACGAGTTACCTCGCGGTCTTGACGACCATAAGGATTAGTCGCCGCGTACAGCAACGACCCGCTGTCAACGCATCCAGTCCAACTTCCGCTTGCAGATGGAACAAGGTTCCACCGCTGATGCTAAGACGCATGGGCAACAGACACTAGCGCGCTGCCGGTATTGGCAGGGCCTACTTCTATAGGCGTCGCACAGCAAACGATGCTCCAGCATGGATGAACTGCCCGCATCATGTTTTTTCAATTTTAGCAAGAGCTAGAGTAAAGCCAGCTCGCTCAACGGTCCGCCGACGCTGTATAAGATTGACTTTGCTGAAGAAAAAAAGGACATCGGCAAGAGTGCCAGGCTTGTCTGTGGCAATCGCTAAAACCATCCGTGGTCGTGCTGGCAGTGTTGCAGATCCGAAATGTGCGGCATACTTTTTGTTCACGTGCGCTGCATAGCCAGCGGCGTCCTCGGCGTACAACTCAGCAGAAACGGCAGCCTGGCTGAAAAGGTGTGAAAGAGTAGCGGACGATTCCATCCTTTTGACACAGAGAAAGTCTCCCTTTTGGGTGATTATGTCGGCAATTTCAACTCTCTGGTGAGGGCCGCCAATTGGGAAGTTCTTCTTGTCTAGTAATAACCACTGGTTCTTCTTGGCTGTGTCTTCGTTGTAGGTACCTTCTGCTAGTTCCTTGCCATCTGCACCCTTGCCCCAATCGGGAAGCGTAAGGTCATTTGTAATATCAGATAGGCTATGAACCTGATCATTTACCTTTCTGACATAGTCTTTATCTATTCTAAACCACTGACCGAGGCAAAAAACGTACGTCTGTTTTTCATGAATCACTTCGTACACAAAGTAATCGCGAAGCCTCCTCGAGGTCCGGATGGGGTCTCCTCCAGCATTGTAGGGGGTAATTTTGAGATCATCCAAAGGTTCAGCTTTAGTTGAATCAGATATTTGTTCGAGGATGTCTATAAGGGTTAGATCTTCCAAATTGGCGCGTCGTTTGCGATCGCCAGATATCCGATAGTAGTCGGGTTCCTCGCCGAATATGTCATCGGGAGATGCTACTCCGATTCTGTGCCCTGCCGGCTTCGCAATGGCTTCGCGAAGAAGCTTGATCAAGGGAGCGACTGCCGGGTCGCCCTTCTTGAGTGGGACAAAGTTGTCAAGGTAGGGAAAGTTGGCTTTGTACGCATCGGACTCGAATTTCTTCAATAGCCACGAGAGAACCGTTGGGATCTCCTTCAACTTACTCTTGGTGGTAAGTGCGACAGCTTGAGAACCGCCGAGGCTCTTGACCGCAGAACTGTTGTCACCAACCTTCCCGCGAACGAAGCGAATCATTTCGCGTTCGACGTCGAGATCAAGATCCGCGATGCTGGCTTGGTTCGATGTTTGACTCCGTTGTTGCCTGCTGTTTTCATTCAACGTTCGCACCTGCATCGCTGCAAGCTTGTTGGGATCAACGGCGTTGACCGAAGTGCGTAGTCCGAACTCTGGTTCTAACAGTTCTGCATTGAGAATTGAATGGCCGTGTCCGAAGGACACGGCAAAGAACCGAGAGTCCACTTTGAATAGAAATACAAGACTGTTCGACACATTAACAAGATTTGAAGTATCCACCAGTTCGCCTGCCACCGCGGCCCATGAGGGGGGCTTCTGCCGTCCGGGCACCGACCACGCCTGGAATGGGATGCTTAGCTTCACTTTCGGCTTCAGTTTGGTAGGGCCAAGCGTTCCACTGGGGACGGGTTTCAGCAATTGAGCGAAGTCTGAGACTTCCTTACGGTATAGGTACGCAGATATCTTCATGAAGACTTCCTTGAATACGCAGAGCAGCCTGGTTTCCTGGCAGGAAAAGAAAAACGAGCTTGTTCATTCATCGTCATAGGTAGCTCTTCACCGTGGCCCGGAGTGCTTCCGTGTGCTCGTAGATCTCCTCAAGCGAGTTGATCGGAACTCGAGTTTCGTCCTTGTTGTCGTCGAAGAGACCTATGTACTTCTGTGTCCGGTTGAAGTGCAGCCGGGCAATGGGCTTCCGGTTGTTATCGTCGAGGAGCACTGCGAAGTAAGACTTCGCGTCCCGTTGAGCCACTCGAACTGGCTTTACCTCGCTGCACACGATTGCCCGCACAATCTGGTAGCCTTCGATTTCCTCAAGCGTCGTCTCCAGACCATCGGCTTCTGCAAGGTCCGCTTCTGCGACGGGGGCACTGGTGACAGCGGTTGGCACAGTTGTGTCCTCGGTTTGCGGGAATCCCGGATTGCCCAGGGCCTTCTTCAGCCGTTCGTTAACTTGGTCATTGAGGAATTGCTTGGTGGCTTTCCCGACCAGGGCTGTGAATTGCTCCCGCACTTTTTGCGTGTAGGGCCCGGAATAGACCCTGGCCGTCAGGAACTTGACCCATTCGTCCTCGGGTTCCTTGAACTGACCAGCGAGGGTTCGCTTGAGCTCGCCGATGTACTTCAATTCGCCGGCCGCGCTGATGATTGATTCAAGGTCGAAGACGTCCTTGGACAGCTTCTGGAGTTCGGGGATCAGTGACTGGTCGATATCATTCAGGTCCAGCACAAGGAACGGCTTCGCATCCATACGGTTTGGTGCGTCGAGGTCCGTGAAGAACTGGTAGACCTCGCCGTTCGTCAGGATGGCGATTCGAGCATTTGTGACGGCAAAGTACCGGAAGAGCTGTGAGGCATGCTCGATCTTTACAGGCTCCGTCGACTTCTTGCACTCGATCAGAATCTGGACTTCGCCGTCCTTCACGATGGCATAGTCGATCTTTTCGCCCTTCTTGAGTCCAACGTCGGCGATGAACTCCGGCACGACCTCCAGAGGGTTGAATACGTCGTATCCGAGAATTGTCGAAATGAAGGGCATCACGAAGGCGTTTTTCGTTGCCTCTTCGGTTTGAATAACGCCCCGTTGCTGACGCACTTTTGCCGCCAAAGCAGCAAGCTTCTCCGCAAATTCCATGTCGTACCCCCAGTACTTTCCTGTAACCGGACACCAATATGTGCCCGCCAGCAATTTCAAAGCTGCTGCAGCAAAACCTACATCCGAGGAGCGACATTTACACGCAACCGGCTAATAGCCGTCGTCATGTTGCAGCGTACAAACAAAAGCGGACGACGCCGGGTTCCCACCCGCCGTCGTCCGCTCCGCCCCAGCCGCCCAAGGGCAGCCGCAAGAACCAGCCAGAACCTACCTCAGTGCCACAGCCCCAGCGCGAACTCGGCGATCACCGTAGCCAGCAGGAACGACGCCGTAATCGCCACCAGTCCCACCGGGATGATCTTCCAGCCGATGTTCTTCAGCAGCGGGATGTCCTTGCCCAGGGACAGGCCGGCCAGGGTCAGCATCACCGTGGCGATGGACAGGAAGTCCACGGTCTTGACGGCCGCGTTCAGCGGCTCGGCCGCAAAGAACCACGGGCTGGAGATGTACGCGCCGATGGTGGTGATGAACACGATCGCCGAGATCTTCCGGGTGACCTTCGCCAGCGCGATGCCCACCAGGACCAGCGCCAGCAGGACCACATATCCCAGCACGATGGTCAGGCTGAACCCCTTCGCCGCGATGGAGGCCGTGCCAATGCCAAGAACAGTGAGTACGGACAGTGAGAGCCACAGCGGGAGCTTGATCGCCGCGGAGGACTCGGCCACCCGCTCCCGGAACCGCCGGTTCTCCTCAGCCTGTGCGGTTTCGCGCTCGGCATCGGCGGCGGAAAGAGAGGCAGAGCCACTAGCACCAGCACCGGCGGCAACCACCTGGCGGTTCTGCTGCTTCCGCGTCAGCACCCGGTAGAACTTGTCCGCCAGCGGCAGCGACACATAGATGCCCACGTACACACCGAGCACCGTGGTGATCAGGTTGGACACGGCCGCCATGCCCAGGATGGCGTCCTGGTCGCCTGGATAGGCGGCGGTGATGCTCGCAACCGACGCGGCCATCATCGAACCGGACCCCACACCCGCGCCCATCGCCAGCGCCAGCGGATCGAAGATCTTCCAGTTGGCCACCAGCGACGTCAGCAGCGTGATGAACACGGCGCCAAACAGGGTCCCGAACACGTACATGGCCAGCACGCCGCGGTACTGGTCCGAGTCCGGCCCGTACTTCTCGGACACCATCGCGAAGGACGGCTCACGGTCCAGCGAGAACGTGGCACCCACGGTGGCCTTGCCCATCCGCAGCAGCACGGCCAGCGGCAGCGCCAGCACGATGGTGCCCAGCAGGTGGCCCACCTCCTGCAGCAGCAGCGCCGGGCCGGCCTTCAGCAGCGTGGGCAGGCTCGGGCCGATGTTGAACGCCAGTCGCGCCACCAGCAGCAGCACTGCCACGCCCACCAAGGCAGCCGCAACCCTCTGCAGGTCGATGCCCAGTGGCTTGAACTTCTGGATGGACACCAGCAGGCCCAGGATCAGGCCCCACACCATGGGGAAAATGATGATGGAACCGATGCCCAGATCGATCTTCGCCTGCCCAATGAACTGCACGGCGAGGGCGATCACGAACGCCAGCGCGGCGACGGGTATGGTCAGCCTGGTGCCGGCCGTGTCGGTCCGGGCTGCTTTGACAGTGCTCATGATGCGCCTTCCTGGGTGAAAGTACGACGGCGGTACGCCGCTTGGGTGAAGCGTTGACGTTGGGTGGGGGTTGAGGCGGCCGCGGCGACGGTCCAGGCCAGCGCGGAGCCCGCCTCGAACATCACCCCGTACGCTTGGGGACTGTCCGCCAGTGCGGCGAACGCGTGCGAATGGATGGGAACGTCTGCACCCGGAATGCTCAGCCACGGGTGCAGGGACGGGATGACCTGGGAAATGTTGCCCATGTCCGTGGAACCGCCGCTAAGCCCGGCGGCCGGGGAGGTGTCTTTGCCGAAGGCACCCATCGCCGAGGTCCAGTGCGCTGCCAGGTCGTCATCCTGGATCAGCGGCTCATACAGCGGTTCAGTGTCCTCAAAGGCCAGCGTGGTTCCAGTGGCAAGGGCGGCCCCTTCAAAGCAGCGGCGCACCCGCACCAGCAGCGCCTCGAATTCGCGCAGGGTGAAGGCACGGCACTCGAACTCCACCACGGCCTTCTCCGGGATGATGTTGGTGACGTGCCCGGCCTCGGCCACAAAGCAGGCAATCCGGTGGTCGGACGGGATCTGCTGGCGCAGCAGGCCGATCGCCACCTGGCTCAGCACCGCCGCATCGGCGGCGTTCACGCCCATGTGCGGGGCGGCCGCCGCGTGGGCCGCCTTGCCGGTGAACGTGGCCTTGTACCGGCCAACCGCCTGGGCGCTGGTGCCGGCGGGGTTGTAGGTGACCCCGTCGTGGACGGGGTGGACCATCAACGCCAGCCCCACGCCGTCGAACGCTCCCTGCTCCAGCATCAGCGCCTTGCCGCCGCCGTGCTCCTCCGCCGGGGTGCCGATGGCCTTGAGCGTGATGCCAAGTTCGTCCACGTACGGCTGCAGCGCCAGGGCCGCAGCCACGGACGCGCCGGCGATCAGGTTGTGCCCGCAGGCGTGGCCGATACCAGGCAGCGCGTCGTACTCCACGCACAGCGCCACCACCAGGTCACCGCTGCCTGCGGTCGCCGTAAACGCCGTGGGCAGGCCGCTGGTGCCGTGCTCCACCTCGAAGCCGCCCTCGGCCAGCAGCGCGGTGATGGCCTCCGCGGACTTCACCTCCTCGAAGGAGACTTCCTTGAAACCGTGGATGTCCTTGGCCAGCGCCTCCACCTTGGGTTTCCAGCGTTCGACGCCGTCCGCCAGGGCAGTGCGCAGCGCACCGGCCGCGGGGGTTGTGTCAGTCGTTTCCATGGGTCTCCTAGTAGGACAAGGACGGGAAGGGGGAACCGGCGGCGCGTGTGGGAACCCAGACGGCCTTGGTCTGCGTGTACTCGTCCAGGACGCCCGGGCCGGAGGAACGGCCATGGCCGGAATCGCCGAACCCGCCGAACGGTACCGCCACGTGGATGGTCTTGTACGAGTTGATCCAGAACGTTCCAGCCTTGACCTCGCGGGCCACGTGGTGCGCGCGGGACACGTCCGAGGTCCATACCGCGCCGGCCAGGCCGAAGCTGGTGTTGTTGGCCCGGGCAATGGCCTCAGCCTCGGTATCGAACGCGTCGGCGCCCACCACCGGGCCAAAGACCTCGGTGGTTTCCAGCCGGTTCTGCGGGGTGACGCCGTCCAGCAGCGTGGGCATCACCCAGTGACCGCCCTTCAGGGCTGAGCCGCTCAGCGACTCCGGCAAGGTGGACCCGGTCAGGCGCCGGCCGCCGTCGTCCATACCCGCCTCGATCAGGCCGGTGACGGTGGCGAACTGCTGCGGCGTGATGATGGGGCCTACTTCGGTGTCCGCGCTGAGGGGATCGCCCACGCGGAGCTTTGCGGCCTTGGCGGCGACCATTTCCACGAATTCCGCGTGCACGCTGCGCTCCACCAGAAGCCGGGACCCGGCCACGCAGGACTGGCCGGCGCCGGAGAAGATGGCGGAGATGGCTCCCTCTGCGGCGCGCTCCAAATCGGCGTCGGCGAAGACGATGTTGGCGCTCTTGCCGCCGAGTTCCAGCAGGGCCGGGATGCCGGCCTGGGCCGCGGCCACGGCGACGCGGCGCCCTGTGGGGACGGAGCCGATGAAGCTGACTTTGCCCACGCGCTGGTCCGTGGTCAGTGCCGCGCCGACCGTCTGGCCCAGCCCTGCGGCCACGTTGAAGACGCCGGCCGGCAGGCCTGCTTCATGGGCGATCTGGGCGAGCCGGACCGAGGACGCCGGGGTGAATTCGCTGGGCTTGATGATCACGGCGTTGCCCGCGGCGAGCGGAGCGGCGGAGTTCCAGCCGGCCGTGAACATCGGTGCGTTCCAAGGGGTGATGGCGACGACGACGCCCCATGGCACGCGCTCGGTGTACGTGTGCCAGTTGCCCGGGACGGGGATGGTCTGCCCAGTGAGCTTGTCCGCCCAGCCGGCGTAGTAACCGAACATCTCGGCCACCTTTGCGGCTTCTGCCCGGGCATCGCGGATGGGCTTGCCGGTGGTGGCAGATTCGAGGATGGCCAGTTCCTCGGCGTGCTGCTCCACGGCGCGGCTGACGTTGCGCAGGATGGCGGCCCGCTCGAAACCGCTCAGTGCGCCCCAAACCCGGGCGCCCGCCGTCGAACTTTCCAGGATGGCGTTGGCACCCTCAGCGCCGGGGTCCGCGTAGGTGGCGAAGGTTTCGCCGGTGGCCGCGGCGGTGAGCGTGATGCCTTCGCCGCTGCCGGTGGCGACGCGGCCGTCAACGAAGGCGCCGAGGCCACTGGGGAAGGCGGCGTCCAGGGCGTCCTTTGCGGTGGCCGCGGAGGAGGAGGTGGGTGCTGTGGTGATACTCAAGGTGTTGTTTCCTTTGGGGGATTCTGGCGCGGGAAGCTTCAGGCGGCGGTTGTGGATTCGGGGGCGCCGGCCGGGGTGATGGCGGGGGCCACGGTGCGGGCGATTTCGGTGAAGTCGGCCCTTGGTCCGAGGACGGCCAGGGCGTCCTGCCACTGGCTGGCGACGGCGGCCAGGAGCGCTGGCTTCTCGCCGATCTGCTCCGCGACATCCACGGCGAGGGCGGCATCGCGGGCCATCAGGCCCATCGAGAAGCCGGAATCGTGGCTGCCGGTGAGCACCCAGTTGGGGTACATGGCGGCGGAGACCTTGCTGCCGCCGGAGGCGCCGCTGATGCTGGCTGCTGCGGTGGCGGGGTCGATGCCATAGGCCTTGGCGACGCCCAGCGCTTCGCCCACAGAGGCGAGGTTGGCGGCAGCAAGGACGTTGTTGAGGAGCTTGACCACGTTGCCGCTGCCGGGGCCGCCGATGTGGCTGTAGTTGCCGCCGGTGAGTGCCAGTAGGACTGGTTCAGCGGCCTTGAGCGCTGCGTCGGTGGCGCCAACGAAGGCGCTGAGGCTGCCGGTTGCTGCGCCGTCGCGGCCGCCGGAGACCGGGGCGTCGATGAACGCCGCCCCATGGGCTTCCGCGAGTTCGGCCATGCGCTTGCTGGTGGCGGGTTCGGAGGTGGTGGTGTCAATGATGGCGACAGTGCCCGGTTCTGCCAGCAGGTGCGGAACGGTGGTTTCCACGATGCTGGCGGCTGGCAGGGAGAGAACGACGTAGGGGGTCCCGGCGACGCTCGCCAGTGTGTCGGTGGTGCTGATGCCGGCTTCTTTTGCCGTGGCCCGTGCGGATTCCGAGGGGTCGAAGCCGGTGACGTCCCAGCCTGCCTTGTGCAGGGTGGCGGCCATGGCGCCGCCCATGGCGCCGAGGCCGATCACGGCAACGCGGCGATTGTGTGGTTCGTGCATGTGGGGTACTCCTGGGTGGATATTGAAGGTTTGCGGTCTTAGTCGAGGTAGATGTCCAGGTCTTTCCAGAGCTGCTGGGTGCGGCGGATGGTGGCCCGGCTGCGCTCCGGATGCGCTGCCTCCATGCCGGCGAGCAGGCCGTAGACCAGGGAGTTCGCGGCGGTGACGGACTGGAAGAAGGAGATGCCTTCGGAGGCCACCACCAGGAGATGGTCCGCGGCGGTGGCCAGGCGGCCGCGGCGCAGGTCGCTGATGGCGATGACGGTGGCGCCTGCCTGTTTGGCGGCTTCGGCGGCAATGATGATCTGCTTCACCGAGCGCCACATGTTGATGACCACCAGGACATCGCCGGGACCCAGGCTGTTGGTGCTTGAGGCCAGGTGCGGGCCGGCACGGTTTTCCAGGCTGATGGGATAGCCCATGGTGGAACCCAGGTGGGCCATGACGCTCGCGGGCCCGGCAAAGGAGCCAATTCCGACGACGGTAATGGACTTTGCTGCCGCCAGCGCGGCGATGGCGGCCTCGGCTTCCTCCGGGGTGTTGGAGTCGAGCGTTAGGCGGAGGTTTTCAATGTCGTGGTTGATGGCCTCGTACAGCGGGCTGCGGGTTTCGCCGTGCTCTGTGAGCGTGTCTTCGGTGGAGATCATCACTAGGTAGCGGGAGCGGAGTTCGCGCTGCAGGTCGGGCCAGCCCCGGTAGCCCAAGTGCTGGGCCGTTCGCACCACAGACGAATTGTTCACGTCCGCGCGCTGGGCGATCTCGGCAATGTCCGCGTACGAGGACAGCTGCGGGTTCCGGCGAATGACCTCCACCACCCGGCTTTGGGCCTTGGTGAGCGGAACATCGGGCAGAGCGTCCCCGAGCCAGGCGTGGGAGCTGATATCGGAGCCGCTGCGTTCGCTTTCGGCGCCGCGCTCTTGTGCCGGCCGTGCTGCCTGGTCTGCTGTCTGCTCTGCTGCCTGGTCTGCGGAAGCGCTGGGGTTCACGGTGGACCTATTCTGTAACGCAGATCACTCTGCAAGTGCAATTGCATCTAATCTACTCTGCAATTTTGTTTGCGAAAAGGGTTTTGAGTTTCCAGAATGTAAAACCTGGTTGCGGCAGTCCTCCAGCCCGCAGCCGCTCCTGCCGCAGCCCCATCCCGCCCACCTGCCCATCTGCCCGACCCGGCCGCAGCCCACCCTGCCCACCTGCCCGCTTCCTCTCAGCCCGGCACCCGCAGCCCCGCCCGGGCCCGCAGCCTCGCCAGCAGCCGACCAGCCCGGTAGCGGTTCGGTCCGGGACGGCTGGGTGCCGGAAGCAAAATGTCAGACCCTCCTGCCAAGCTTTGGGTATGGAAACCTGGGCGGTGGTGGATGCAGGAGGCAGCGCCGGACTGCCCGCTGTCGTTACGTCCATAAGGAGGCTGGCGGACGAGCTGATTGACGTCCTTGGCCCGTCTTCAGGAGATTCGGACGGCGATCACCGTGATGTTTACGATCCACTGGGCCACCTTGCTGATTCGTGCCTGGACGGTCTGGGTGTTGTGGCCCGGATCGAGGCCGCCACTGCGGCCGTCAAAGTGCGCCTGCTCGCCGGGTATGCGGAGGCAGCCGCTGCCATGGAGGGACCGGCGGACAGCGCATATGAGTCCTCAGCACGCGAGATGAGCCTGGTGGCGGAAGTCGCCTGCGTCCTGACTGTTGGGGAGCGTGCCGCGGCGGCACTGCTGGGTGAGGCGCACGCGCTGACCACAACGTTGCCCGCGGCACTGGATGCGTTGCAGTCGGGAAAGATTTCCTGGCAGCACGCCCGGATCATCGTCGATGAAACCACCGGCCTGGACAAGGCCGCCGCCTCCGCGCTGGAGGCGCATTTTCTGGACCCGGAGGCTCCGAATGCGGCCAGGGGTGCCGCGGCAGGGGAGCTGGCGCCGGCCCGGTTTAGGCGGAAGGTACGGGTCTGGCGGGAACGCCATCAACCCGAATCCCTTGAGATCAGGCACATGAGGTCCGTGGAAGACCGGCGGATGGAATACTCTCCGGACCGCAACGGCATGGCATGGGTCTCGCTCTATATGCCTGCGGAAAAGGCCTGCGCCATTTGGAACAAGGCCACAGCCCTGGCGCGTGGACTGCAGGGACCGGAAGAACCGCGGACCCTCACCCAAATCAGGGTCGACGAGGCCGCCAGATTGTTGCTTGGCACCCCAGGCGGGAATGCCGGGGCCGGGCCATCCCTCACAGCGGACGTCCTGGTCACAGTGCCGGTCTTCTCCCTCTTGGGCGCCACGGATGAACCCGCGGACCTTGACAACTACGGACCCATCCCGGCATCGATGGCTCGCAAACTCGTCGCGGAAGGTGCCGGTTCCTTCTACCGGGTATTGGTGGACCCGCGGGACGGGGCGCCGCTGGAAATCGGCCGCACGAGCTACCGGCTTCCGGAAACCTTGAAGCGGTGGCTGCGGGTGCGCGATGGAAAGTGCACCTTTCCCGGCTGCAGCAATCCGAGCCAGGACAATGAGGCGGACCACCTCACGGCTTGGCAGCACGGAGGCGCCACGGGGATCAGCAACCTGGGTCAGTTGTGTCCCAAGCATCACCGGCTCAAGCACCGGACCCGCTGGGGTCCGGGACCTGCGGCCAGGAATGAACCGCCCGGCTGGGTCTCGCCGTCGGGCCGCAAGTACAACGCCGAACGAGCGGACCGGGAACCAACGCTCTGGCCTCCAGGGTGCCTCCCGAACGGAAACAGCCCGTTGGAGACACTCATCGTTGATTTTCTGGTTGCCTCGTAACCGTCCCACTGGGCCCGGGCGCAGCAAACCGCTGCTGTGCCCGGGCATGCGGGGAGGTCTCGCGCTTCCAGTGCCGTTCACCAGCCGTCAACCAGCAGGCCCCACAGCGTTTCGGCAGACCCAGCAGTCTTTTCACGCACCCTCCCGCCCGGCACCCCCAGCCTGGACGGTCATCCCCAAGGCACCAGGAGTCTTCCGTGTTCGTGAAAAGAACCTTCGCCGCTGTCGCCGCCCTCGCCTTCCTGGCCGGGACAGCCGCCGCCCCAGCCCAGGCGCAGACGCAAGTGAAAGCCCACACCCAGGCCCACACCAATGCACAAACCCAGGCCCCGGCTGAGGCACCCAAGCCGGCTCCCGTCGTCGTCGGCCAACCCCTCGCCGGAACGCACGCCCACAACGATTACGAGCACGACCGCCCCCTGTACGACGCGCTGGAACACGGCTTCACCAGTGTTGAGGCGGACGTATGGCTGGTGGATGGCGAGCTGCGCGTGGCGCACGACCTGGCGGATGCCAAGCAGGGTGAAACCCTGGAAAGCCTCTACCTTGACCCGCTCCAGGACCTGGTCCGCAGCACGCCCGGGCACAGCGTCTATCCGCAGTGGGACGGCAGCCTGCAGCTCCTCATTGACATCAAGAGCGAGGGCGAGGCCACCTACGCCGCCGTCGAGCAGGAACTGGCCGAACACCGGGACATCATGAGCCGCTACACCAACGGCAACGTCAAAACCGGCCCGGTCACCGCGGTGATCAGCGGCAACCGCCCGCTGGCCACCATGCAGGCACAGGCCCAGCGCTCCAGCTTCTACGACGGCCGCTCCACCGACCTCACCTCCGGACTGCCCGCAGCCCTGATGCCGCTGGTCAGCGACAACTGGACCAAGCTCTTCACCTGGCAGGGCGTCGGACCCATGCCCGAGGCCGAGCGCGCCAAACTCCGCGCCTTCGTGGCCACGGCCCACGCCAACGGCTACCGGGTCCGCTTCTGGGCCACCCCGGACCAGCCCGGCGCCGCCCGCGATGCCGTCTGGACCGAGCTCGCCAATGCAGGCGTGGACCACATCAATACCGACGACCTCGCCGGCCTCCAGCAGTTCCTCACCGCCCGCGCAGCCTAGGCAACCAGCAGAAACAGGAGCAATCCCATGCCCTCTAAGATCGTGAAAACCACGACGGCGGCACTCACCCTGGCGCTTGGCCTCCTTGCGTCCCAGCCTGCCTTCGCCCAAACAGCACAAGCGGACAGCACCAGCAACGACAACCAGGCGTTCACCTTCGCCGCCATCGGCGACATTCCCTACGGGGCAGCGGAAATCGCCAAGTTCCCATCCAGGATCCAGGACCTGAATGCGGACAAGGACCTGGCGTTTGTAGCACACGTGGGCGATATCAAGAACGGTTCCTCCGTGTGCTCGGACGAGTACTTCTCCTCCATCCGCGCCCAGTTCGACACCTTCACCCATCCTCTGGTCTACACACCCGGCGACAACGAGTGGGTGGACTGCCACCGGACCAACAATGGCGCCTACAACCCGCTGGAGCGCCTCGACAAGCTCCGGGAAGTCTTCTTCAACCAGCCCGGCAAAACCCTTGGTGCCACCATGCCCGTGAAGAGCCAGGAGAACCTGGGACTCCCGGAGGACGTCAGCTTCACCAGGAACCGGGTGGCCTTCTCCGTGCTCAACGTCCAGGGCAGCAACAACTCCCTCCTGCCATGGACGGGCCTGGGCAAGACGGCGCCCACCCCGGAGCAGTTGGCGGAGGTGGACTACCGGACGGATGCGGTCATCGCCCAGATCCGCCAGACCTTCGCCGATGCGCGGCGCAGCAATGACCGGGCCGTGGTCCTTCTGCAGCAGGCGGACATGTTCGACCCCTCGCTGCTCGAGGCAGCGACCGCCAACCCGGACACGGTCTCCGGTTTTCGCCGGATCGTGCAGGCCATCGTCGAAGAGACCAACCGCTTCGACGCCCCGGTCTACCTGGTGAACGGCGACAGCCACGTCTTCGCGGAGAACCAGCCCCTCGCCGCGGGCTCACCCTGGCTGGGGATCTACGGTTCGCCGGCTGCGGACAATCTGCAGCGCATCACCGTGGACGGCGCCAACAATGCCGTGGACTATGTCCGTTTCACGGTCGCCGGCAATGGCGCCACAGGCGGCGACGTGCTGAGCTGGGAAAAGGTCCCCTTCAGCCAGTAGGCACGCAGGGGAAGCGGACGACGGCGGGTGCCCACCCGCCGTCGTACGCTGCGGATTTTTGGGTCTGGACACGGGTGGCCGCCGGATCTATGGTGCAAACGTGGCGGCTGCCTGACTGGCAGGATGGCAAGCTCTGCCGGTCCGCTGTTGCGGCCGTCCATCATGAGGAGGCAGCAAATGGCACACGTTGAAGAGGTTGAGGAGACCGTTGAAGTGGCTGTCCCGGTGCGGACGGCCTACAACCAGTGGACCCAGTTCGAATCCTTCCCGCAGTTCATGTCCGGCGTTGAGTCGATCACCCAGCTGACGGATACCACCAACCACTGGGTCACCAACGTGGGCGGCGCGAAGCGGGAGTTCGACACTGAAATCGTCGACCAGGAGCCGGATGACAGGATCGCCTGGCGCAGCACCGACGGCAAGTCGCACGCCGGCATCATCAGGTTCACGCCGATGGATGCCAACCACACCAAGGTCAAAGTGCACTTCGAATGGACTCCGGAAAACGCCACGGAAAAGGTAGGCGCGGCCCTGAAGATCGACGAGATGCAGGTCAAGGCCGACATGCGCAGGTTCAAGGAATTCATCGAATCGCGCGGCACGGAAACCGGTGGCTGGCGCGGCGACGTCTAGCAAAGAAGTACAGGAAATCGATCCAGGAAGCGGACGACGGCGGGTGCGCACCCGCCGTCGTCCGCTTTCCTTGGGTGCCTGGCAGGTGCCTTGCTAGAGGCGGAGCTCCATGAAGACGCTGTTGGGGTCCGGCACGTAGTCGGCGAAGGGCGGGCATTCGGTGAAGCCGTGGCGGGCGTAGAGGCGGCGCGCGGGTGCGAAGTAGTCCTCGGTGCCCGTTTCCAGGCAGACCCGGCGCAGGTTCCTTGCCCTTGCATCGTCGAGGATGTGCCGGAGCATGCGGGTGGCCACGCCGCGGCCCCGGGCGGCTTCTGTGGTGCGCATGGACTTGAGTTCGCCAACTGTTGCCTGGCCTGCGGGGGAGTCCAGAAGCTTCAGGGCGCCGCAACCCAGCAGGCCGCCGTCCTCCCGGGCCGTCCAGAACGTGATTGAGGGTGCGGACAGCGCTGAATGGTCCAAGGCGTGGACGCTTTCGGCCGGCGAGGTGGCAAACATGTCCGCAAGGTGTTCATGGAGGAGCTGCTGGACATCGCTGCGTGCGGGGTCGTCCCGGTCAATGGAAATCATCGCCCCCAAATGTACCCGTTGCGCGCGGCTGGCCGGTGTGCCATGATTCCCGTGATCGTGACCCGTCCTCAGGAGGTGAGACCCATGAAAGCTGTATCCGTAATGGGTGCTCCCTCGCAGCCCACGATCACGCGGCTGAACTAGTCGCCGCCGGGAGCGCCGCACAGGCAATTCGCGAAAGGCGACTCCCATGAATCCAACACCTTCTTCCATCCCGCAATCCGTGCCGGCCTCCCGCCGCGCCCTCGTCCTCGGCGGCGGCGGATCAACAGGCAATGCATGGCTGATCGGCGTGCTGGCCGGCCTGGCCGATGCCGGGCTGGACGTGGCCACTGCCGATCTGGTCATCGGAACCTCCGCCGGATCCACCGCGGCGGCCCAAATTTCCGGCGCCGCACCGGCGGACCTGTACGCCGCCGTCGTTGACGCCGCGCCTCAGCAGCGAACGGCTCCGGCCGTGGCAGCCGGTGGGGTCCCCGCCGCCAGGCCGGTGTCCGACCACCTTGAGCGGACCGGCCGGATCATCGCCTCTGCTGAAGACCCAGCCGACATGCGCCGCCGGATGGGTGCCCTGGCGCTGGACCTTGCTGCCGGATACGACGCCTCGGGGCGGTGGCGTGCCACCGTGGCGGCCCGATTGCCTGCAGCGTCCTGGCCGGAGCATGACCTGCTCATCACCGCCGTCGACGCACACACCGGCGAGCCTGCGGTGTTTCACCGCGACGGCGGCATCGACCTGGTGGATGCGGTTGCCGCCAGCTGTTCCAGTGGTTCGGCCTACCGGATCGGTGCCAACAGCTATATCGACGGCGGCTACCGGCGCAACGAGAACGCGGACCTGGCCGCCGGTTGTGGGCGCGTCCTGGTGCTGTCGCCCTTTGGCGGCAGGACGCGGATGCCGCTGGAGTGGGGCATGCAGCTTGCGGCGCAGGTCGTGGAGTTGCGGGCGGGCGGGAGCATGGTGGAAACAGTGTTCCCGGCGGGAGACGCCGAGTACATGTTCGGCGCCAACGCCATGGACCTGTCCCTGCGTCCGGCCGCCGCCCAGGCGGGGTACAACCAGGGGAAAGGCCTGGCGGGAAAGCTCGCGGAATTCTGGCGCTGACTGCCTGGGAAGTAGGGAAGCGAAAGCAGCGGGAAGCCAGGCAGAGCACACGAAGGAGGCGGACGGCGCCGGGGATGTCCCGGCGTCATCCGCCTCCGTGCGTCTACTTGCTAGTCCTCGATGGTGACCCCGCGCCAGAACGCCACCCGGTCCTCGATGTGCTTGGCGCTAGGCTTGGGCTCCGGGTAGTACCAGGCCGCGGCCTCATTCAGCGCACCGTCCACCTCGAGCGTGTGGTAGCTGGCCTGGCCCTTCCAGGGGCAAAACGTATTCTTGTCGCTGTCCCGCAGGTAGTCGGCCTTCACGGCGTCACGCGGGAAATAGTGGTTGCCCTCCACCACCACGGTGTCCGCGGATTCGGCGATGACTTTTCCGTTCCAAATAGCCCTGACCATAGGGTTTCCCTTCCGTGGCTGCCGCATGCTGCAGGCAGTGGTTCCTAGAGCTTCCAACGGTGCGGGCCACCCGCTTGTTCCCGGAAGCCGGTGTTCCCTGGCGGCGGCCCTAGCCCTGGCTCTTGTCGATGACGCAGAACCGGTTCCCGTCCGGATCCTCGAGGACCACAAAATCCGGGTCGTCCGGGTACAGGTCCCAGTCCACGCGCTTGGCGCCCAGGGAAACCAGCCGCTCCACCTCCGCGTCCTGGTCATCCGCATACAGATCGAGATGGATCCGCGGGTGGTCCTGGACGGGGGTTTCGCTGAGCATGAGCGACAGGTGCGCGCCGGTGCCCGACGCCGGAGCAAGGGTCACCCAGGTGTCGTCACCGGGCTCCCGTGGGACATAGCCGATGGCGTCGCGCCAGAACGTGGTGGCGGCGGCAACGTCGTTGACGCCGAGGACAATGGTTCCGATGGTCAACATCCGCCCAGCCTAAACCGCGGAGATGCAGCCCGGCTAGACTCGCGTGCATGGGGGAAAACAACACACCTGGGGAACGCCAGCCGTCCAAACGCACCAAACTGCCTGCCGCCGTCGTTCCTGTCCTGGGGCTTGCCGCGCTGATGGCCGGCGGCCTGATTGCCTACCTGAACCGGGACTTCGTGGGCTGGTTCGCGTATGCACCGCTGAGCAATCAACCGTTCAGTGCCAACGGGGCGGCCTTCATCACCCAGGGCACCCAGGCCGGACTTGCCCTGATGGGCGCAGGGCTGCTGGTGCTCGCATTCTGGGCAGGCTACCGGGTTGGGCGGCGGGTCAGTCCCGGATCCAGGTAATTGGCGGATCCGGGACGCGCTGGCCGATGCCGACGGTGTCCACGATATGCACCGGGGGAAGCTTTTCGAACGCCGGCTTCGCAAACCAGTACCCCTGGAAAAGGCGCACGCCGGTGGCCTTCAGAACCCGAAACTCCGCTTCGGTTTCGACGCCTTCGGCGAGCACCGAGATGTTGAGATCCCCGGCGATGGACACAATGCCCGCAACCACCGCCCGCCGCGCAGGGCTGGCCTCAATACCCCGGATCAGCTTCATGTCGATCTTGATCAGGTCCGGCTGGAAATCTACGAGGAGTCCCAAGCCTGCATGGCCGGCCCCAAAATCGTCGATCGCTGTGGTGAAACCGTGCTTGCGGTATTCGGTGATGATGTTGGTCAGGTGGGCAGTGTCCGTGACCTCTTCGTTCTCGGTGAACTCGAACATGATGGATGACAGGGGAAAGCTGCAGCGTGCGGCCGCGAGCAGCGTGGCGCGAAGGCAGGCCGCGGGTTCATAGACCGCGTTGGGCATGAAATTGATGGACAGCATCAGGTCTCCGCCGGCCGGAAACAAACGGGCCGCCAGTTCGATCGCCTTTACGCGGCAGTCCTGGTCAAAGCGGTACCTCTGTTCGGGGGAAACCTTCGACAGGACCTCGTACGCACCCTCGCCCGCGAGCCCCCTGACCAGGGCCTCGTACCCCCATACGCGTCCAGCGGCAGCGTCATATATCGGCTGAAACGCCATGCTGAAGTCGACATCAAGCCGTGAAGATGCAGTGCAGCCGTTGCATGCCAAAGTGGGAGTCCTCTCGATTGTTACTCAAGAGTAGGACGCGGCTGGGGCCGGCGTCACCACGGGCGGTTGATACGTCGGAGATTTCCGACATATACTCCAGGGGTGCTTCCCGATGTCTTTGCCGCAGTTTCCAATCCTGCGCGGCGCGTCATGCTGGACGAACTCCGCAACGGTTCGAGGACAGCCGGCGAGCTCACCAGCCTGGTGGACCTCAGCCGGCCCGCAGCATCCGAACACCTGGCCGTCCTCCGTGGGGCAGGCCTGGTCCGTGAGGAGCGGCAGGGCCGCAACCGGGTGTACCACCTCCAGCCGGCCGCACTTGCCGAGATCGGCGGCTGGGTGAAGAACTTCGAGCACTACTGGAACCAGCGGCTGGACGCGCTGGCAGACCTTCTGGACGAGGAGAAACCGTCATGACCGACAATGCCATCAGGCTCCAGCGCCGCTTTCCGCACCCCCCGGCGGCGGTCTGGGCAGCCCTGACCACACCGGAACTGCTGGCCAGGTGGTGGGCCGCCGGCGACATCGCACCCGTCGTGGGCCATCGCTTCACCATGGACATGGACGCCTGGGGCCAGCAGCAATGCGAGGTCCTGGCCGTGGACCCGGGCAGCTCCATCAGCTTCCTCTTCTCGGAGGGCCAGCTGGACACGACCATCACGTGGCGCCTGGAGCCGGTCGACGGCGGCACCATCCTCCACTTTGAGCACGCCGGCTTCCGCCTCGACACCCCGATGGGGCGCCACGCCATCGAAGGCATGGGCAACGGCTGGCCGGGCCTGTTGGCCCGCATCGACGGGCTCCTCGCCGAAGTCTCCTGACCTCCCTGGCGGGCGCACGACGGCGGGACGCGCCCGCCGTCGTACGCCCACCTGAGGCGCCTTCTGCCCGTTTACCGGCGGAAGGAGCGGGGTAACCATGGAATATGACTGATTCCGGAGATGGCGGGGCCACCGACCCCTTTGACGGCAACGACGAGATGGTGGCCGCGGCCGGCCACGAAGAGACCCCTGAAAGCATCGCCGAGGATGTCCGCCACGAGATCCAGCTGGGCCACGTGCAGGACGACGTTGCCCATGTCCTCGAGGAGCGCTTCGAGGAAGCGGGCATCAACGCCCGTCCCGAGGACGTGGATGACCTCGCCGAGGAGATCGAGCGGGATGCTTCCAGCTGACCTCGGCCCAGAAGCTTCATAGACCGGGCGGGCCTGAAACGGCGGGTAACGACCTGGACCAGTGCGCTGGCCGTGTTGGGCGCATGGCCCCCAGGGGTTCATACCGGTGGTCCAGGTGGCCCGTCCCGCACGGGGGTTTCCGCCGCCGCGCGCAAACAGTTCCACGCCGGGAGGCCATTGCCGGCGCCGTCTCCGGCAGAATGGGCCTATGTGCGGCAGATACGTAATGTCCAAGGCCACCGGTGACCTGCTGAGCTACTTTGACGCCAAAGAGGTGGAAGGCACGCCTCCGCCACCAAGCTGGAATGTTGCCCCCACCGAGCCGGTGCCGATCGTCGCCGAGCGGCTGGACGAAGGCAGCATCGAACGGCACCTGTTGGTGGCGCACTGGGGCCTGGTTCCGTCCTGGGCCAAGGACGTCAAGATCGGCAACAAGCTGATAAATGCCCGCAGCGAGAGCATCCTGGAGAAGCCCGCCTTCCGCAAGGCCGCAGTGAAAAGACGTGCCATTCTTCCCGCGGACGGCTACTACGAGTGGCAAAAGACGGAGGACGGTAAAAAGATCCCCAACTATCTGTACTCGGAGAAGGAACCGATGCTGGGCTTCGCCGGCCTGTACGAGTGGTGGGCCGATCCGTCCGTCCCCGAGGATGACCCGGGCCGCTGGCTCCTGAGCTGCACCGTGCTGACCACCACTGCCCAGGACGCCCTGGGGCACGTCCACGACAGGTCGCCGGTGATCATCCCGCGGGAGCGCTTCGCAGAGTGGCTGGACCCGGACCTGACGGAGAAGGACGACATCCAGAACCTGCTGGACTCCTTGCCCGAACCCACCCTGACGCCGCGCGTGGTCAGCACCATGGTCAACAGCGTGCGGAACAACGGCCCGGAACTGATCGAGCCTGTTGAGTAGCGGGTTCCGCGGTCAGGGCCAGTCGGCCCGGGTGAACCGGATGGGACTCTTCAACGTGAGCAGGCAATCGGATGTCCACTCCGCCGTTTTCTGCTGTCCGTCCAGGGAATCAGGCGCTGCGGCCGGCTGCGCATCCTGGTTCCTGGCGTCCTGAAAACCTTCAGCTGAGCTTTTCACATGTCCCCCTTGGCAAGACCCGTGTGCCAACCATAGGGATCCTGCAAAAGCAAGGGAAGAGGGTTAATCCACCAGCGGGATAAACTTCGCAAATCTTGAGGAACCCGTTCATCCTGCACCGGGAAGTCACTTTCCGGCCCGCGAAAAGACCGAATCAAAGAAAGCTGACAGGGCGTCCGCCTTGGCCTGCGCTTCGGGCTGGGAGGCGGTCCTCGCGCTCGCTTCGACCGAAAGTGTCCCCCGCCGGGCGCCGCTCCTGACGTGCCATTCGCCTGTGCCGTCGGACAGCTGATAAGCCACGGCGTAGCTTGCGTCGGCGGGAATGGTGACTGCCAGGTTGGAAACAGCAGACCAGGTCCGGCCGCCGCCGCCGAATAGGCTTTCCTGGATACTGGTGCAGCCCCTGAGACGGTCTGCGCGGGAGTCGAACGGGAACGGCGTGGCCATAGTGGAAGGCATGCTGACAACGGTGAAGTCCGTGTAGTCGATCTTGCTGGTCCCCTCGATCTGTCCCTGTCCGGAAACGGAACCAATGAGGGAGCCAACGTACGACTCGTCATTGAAGGTGCAGGGAGAATCGGACGTCTGGGGCGGGACGGCCGGGGTGAAGTTCGGGGACGCCGCGATGATCGTGGCTTGCGGCAGGGTCACGGCCTCCCCACCGGGGCCCGTCATGCCTTTGAACATGCCCACAAGCTGCTCGGGCGTCAGCGCGTTCGGGACCGGCGGCGCTACGGATGGCGGGGCCTTCACCGACTGTTCAATAAGCTCCCTCGCCAATCCCGCCATCTCCTCCAGCGCGGGTTTGGCGTCCGCCTCGGAGTTGAGGTTGGCAACGGCAAGGTTCAGCGTGATGGAGAGCGTCCCCGCCAGGACCCGCAATCCAACAGATCCGAAGTCTTCGGGTCCCTTCGGCTTGGTCACCTGCATGAAAGCGTGCTGCCTGTCGGCCACAGGGGGAGCGGCAAGCAGCTGAATGGCGTATGTGGAGGTGCGGCCGGCCTCAGTCGAAGCCATATCGAAGTGGCCGCACCGCGTCACGAGGTCATCCGTATAGCCAAAATCCGCTGCGGCGATGGCCCTTTTCTCCGCACTCCTCAACACGATCATCACGGTGCTGGTGGGGCCAGACTGCCCGCCCGCGGGCGGCATCGCTCCTTCTGCAAACTGGATGCCCTTGTCCGCCCAGCGGGCAAAAGGATTTTGGGGGAGGAGGGCGAGGCAATCGGCGGGCGTGGTCTCCATGCTGGTGGACGGAAGGGAGCCGTTTACTGTGGCGCTGCGGAGGGAAGTGGAGTCGTGGGCCGGGGGAAACGGCAGCTGGCGGCTCTGGCCCACCCCGTTAATGATGGCTGCGAGCTCCGCGTCGGTGAATACAGCGGACGGCGCCGTAGTCGACACCGACGTGGCGGCCGACGACGGCTGCGGCGGAGCCGCTGAGCTGCCCGACGGGCTGCCTTGGGTGTTGCCGCTTCCGGATGAGCACCCGGCCAGCGTCAGGAGGACTGCCGCCATGCAGCCGGCCCAGAGCCTGCCGCACTTTCCCGATGAACCGCCGCGACGCCCCGCAACTCCACGAACAGCCATCGCCGGCCTCCTTTGCCAGCACCAACGCTAGGCAGTGCTCCCCGGCCCAGCTAGGGGCGTAGGACCCGGCTTGGTAACGCTGCGCCGGAAACGGGCGCGCCGCCAGCCGCCGCGAGGGCGATGACCTCCATCCGCGCGCCAGGGCCCGCCAGCACCAGCACATGCTGCGCGGCAATACCGTCCAGGGCCGCCGACACCTGCCGGATGGCATCCTCCACCCCGGGCGTGACAGACGGCAAAGGACCGGACGACGGCGAAAGCCCGGTGCCGCCGTCGTCCGCCCTTAACCACGTGGTCACCTTGGCGCCTCCGGCGGCATCAGCGATGCCGCGGGCCAAAGCCGCGGGGTCGACGGCATCCACTGGATAGCCGCTGACCAAGGTAACGCTCTCAAGCACCCGCCGGCGCAACGGCCCCGCCGCAGCGAGCAATGCGCGGTCGTGGCGCCACAGGGCGAAGTGGTAGCCAGCGACCAGGCCTGCAGCCACCAGCAGGCCGAAAGGCGCGCGGATACGGTCCAGCAGGCTTCCGCCGGACACATCACCGAGCAGGAATTCAAAGAGCCGGTAGCCGATCACCAGCAGCGTCACCAGGGCCACCACGGCGCTCACCCCGAAAAATGCGACCAGGTAGACGCGCCTGCCCGGTGGAATTGCGGCTGCCGTCGCAGGCTGGTGCCCCGGCTTCCACGCCAGCCACCAGACCGGGCTTCCCACCACCAGTGAGCTGAGACCGCCCAGGAGCAGCGTGCGCGTGGAACTGCCCGCCAGCGGCGATACCGCTGCCGCAAGCAACGCGTTGACCACGACGCCGACTCCGGACGCGGACGCGGCGAGGGCCACCGCCGACGTGACCAGGAGGCTGGCGCGCCGGGTCTGCGGCGAGCGGTGGGCGGAGACGGTGCGGTGGTAGCGCCACACGATGGCCCCGATGACCGCCGCGGCGATGGCCGGGGCCAGTGGCTCGAGCAGGTCGTTCAACGGGTCGCTGCGGTCAAACGAAAGCCGCAGGAGGATAAACAGGATGACGCCCAGTCCGCCGAGGGCGGTGAGGCCTGCCGCGAAGATCCCCACCGTGATGATGGTGACGTCCACGAGCCCGGTCTGGAACCGGCGGCCACCCTCCCGGAACCAGTGCCACCACCACACCAACGCGCCACCGGCTGCCCAGACGAGGGGCCTGACGACGTCGAACCACCAGGGTTCAAAGCCGGCCGTTGCCGTGAAACCCCGGATTGCTGCATCCAGGAGAACGCCCAAAGCCGCGATCGCGGCGCCGGCACCCAGCAGCAGGCCAAAGACGGACCCGATGACGGCCCTAACGTCCTCAAGGTGCGACGACGGTTTGCGGGGGTGCTTCCACATCCAGCGGTGCCACCACCAGATCGCGGCCCAGACGAGGCCGTTGGCCAGCGGGGACGGCCACTGGTTCCCGTGGGCGCCAATGAAGGACGCGGCCAGCTCCAGCAGCGATGTGGTGGTGATGATCAGCGGGACCGTATACATTCCGGTCAGGTAAAGGCCCCAGCCGGGTGCCCTGCGTTCGGATTCGTCGTCCAGCCGCCGCCAGACGAACCACCACAGCAGAAGCGTCAGCGGGCCGCCGATCAGGGTGAACGCCAGCGAGAGGGCCAGTCCGGCGACGTCACCGCTCACCAGCACCGATGCCGTGCGGAAGAGGCGTTCCAGCAGGCCGCTGAGTCCGGAGGCTGTGATCACCACCAGGGCAAACAACAGGACGTACAGGATCAGGCGGCGCAGGGTTGCCAGGCCACCGGCCGGAGCGGGGGCTGCGGCAGCCGCCGGCGCCGTCATTGCTTCACCGGAGCCTGGGTACAGGCCAGCAGGGGATACGGCGGCTGGTCAATCATCCATCGCCCGTTCACTTTGAGGAGCATGAAGGCGTCCTCGGTCTCATACTCGGACGGGCCGAAAGGGCCGCCACCCTGGGCCGCGTGCACGATCGAAACCCGCACGGTGGCTGAATCGGTGCGTTCCGTCGTCGAAACCAGGACCACGCGGGCCGGCCGGGGCTCGCCGTAGTAGGAGCCGCTGCACCGGCTCCTGGCACCCTCGGTGAGGAAGGATTCCGCGGCGGGGACGTCGTCGTCGATCACTGCCCTGCTGTACCGCTGGACCACTCCCGCGGGGCTCGCCTCATCCAAGGGGGCAGGCTCGCCCCGGCTGAAGACCACTGCCAGGGCAACCACCACCAGCACCACCACCACGCCCACCAGCGCGAGCAGGATCCGGTCAGGTCTTCGCTCGGTCCGCTCGGTGGCGGCGGATTCGTCCATGGCGCCATTATGCGGGCAGGAGGGGGAACCGCGCCTGTGCCTTTCGGCCTCTCTGCTGTAACGACCTGACCGGCAGGGATGCCGTGGGCTAGGGGGCCCTCGGGTGCGATCCCAATAATCATTCTACGCAACGTCGTTGCTTTGAATGCGACGCTTGCTTTTGTCGCGATGCTGCATAGGGGGCGTTGAGCTGGAGGTGCCTGGACGCCTAAACGGAAATTAATGCTTCCGAAACCTATTGACTGTGGTGCGCATCACCACCTATGTTGAAACAACCACGTTGCAATCAGTGCAACACAAACTCTTATTGGTGGTTCGATGAGTACCAAATCAAATTCCCCCCAGGCAGGAGCCGTTGCCGCCGTCGCCAACGGCCCTGTCCCGGCAGGCCAGGGCGCGGGCAGTGCTGTGGCCGGCAAGGACGTACGACGCCGGGTGGTCACCGCCAGCTTCATCGGCAACTTCGTCGAATGGTTCGATTACGCGGTGTACGGCTATCTGGCCGCAGTTATTTCCTCAGTGTTCTTCCCCGAAGCCGACCGGCAGACCGCGCTGCTGGCCACCTTCGCCGTCTTTGCCATCTCGTTCTTCGTCCGTCCCCTGGGCGGCTTCTTCTGGGGCCACATCGGCGACAAGCTCGGCCGGCGCAAAGCCCTGTCCCTGTCCATCGTCATTATGTCCGTCTCCACGTTCTGCATCGCCCTCATCCCGGGCTACGGAACCATCGGCATGCTGGCCCCGGTCCTGCTCCTCGTGGTCCGCGTTGTCCAGGGCTTTTCGGCAGCCGGTGAATATGCCGGGGCATCAGCCTTCCTGGTGGAGTACGCTCCGGCGAACCGGCGCGGCCTCTACGCCGCCGTCGTCCCTGCCAGCACCGCGGCCGGCCTGCTCCTGGGCTCACTGATCGCGGCACTCCTCAGCTCGGTGCTGAGCACCGACCAGCTGCATGACTGGGGCTGGCGGCTGCCGTTCCTGCTGGCTGCCCCGATGGGCCTGATCGGCCGCTATATCCGCACCAAGCTGGAGGACACCCCGGCCTTCCGTGCCCTGGCCGACCAGGAGGAATCCACTCCCAAAGCGCCGGCGCTGGACATGTTCCGGACGTACCGGAAGCAGCTTGTCATCGCCTGCGGTGCGGTGCTGCTCAACGCCGTCGGCTTCTACGTCATCCTCAGCTACATGCCCACGTACCTGTCCGAGGAACTGGGCTTTGGGCCCACCGAGTCCTTCCTTGCCACCATCATCGCCCTGGCCAGCTACATCGGCTTCATCTTCCTGACCGGCATCGCGTCGGACCGCTTCGGCCGCAAGCGCATGCTGATCACCGCCTCGGTGCTGTTCATGCTGCTGACCGTTCCCGCCTTCATGCTGCTGGATACCGGCAACTTCCTGGTGATCGTGCTGGTCCAGATCCTGCTGGGCGGCATGCTCACCCTGAACGACGGAACGCTGCCCAGTTTCCTGGCGGAACTGTTCCCCACCAAGGTCCGGTACAGCGGCTTCGCCGTCAGCTTCAACCTCTCCAACGCCCTGTTCGGCGGCACCGCCCCGTTCATGGCCACCCTGCTGATCGGCATGACGCAGAGCAAGCTGGCGCCCGGCTGGTACCTCGTGGCCGCCGCTGCGGTGTCCCTCACGGCGGTGCTGTTCGCCGCCGAGACGTCGCGGAAGCCCCTCAAGCACCTCTGACCAAGAGGTCTCCATAAACCATCCTCATTACGCAAACCAACACCGGCTGCACATCAGCGGCCGGCACCCATTAGAAAGGCACATCTTCGTGACTATCACCGCTGACAACGCGTCCTCCATCGCCGAACTCGAGCGCCTCAAGGTCCTGCACAACGGTTCCAAGGGCAAGCTCACGTTCTCGGACGCAGAGTTCGAACGCCGCCTGGGCGGCCTGCGCCGGATCATGGCCGCCAAGGACCTGGACGCCGTCATCCTCACCAGCTACCACGGCATCAAGTACTACTCCGACTTCCTGTACACCACATTCGGCCGCAACTACGCCCTCGTCGTCACCGCGGACGACTCGGTCACCGTCACCGCCAACATCGACGCCGGCATGCCGTGGCGCACCTCTTACGGCGAGAACATCGTCTACACCGACTGGCGCCGCGACAACTTCTACTTCGGCCTGCAGGAGGCCCTGCGCCAGCGCGGCGTGAAGGCCAACCGGATCGGCGTCGAGGACGACTTCCTCCCCGGCCTGACCCGCGAAAAGATCGCCGCAGCCTTCCCCGGCGCCCAGCTGCTGGACGTTTCCCAGGACGCCATGCGCCAGCGCATGATCAAGTCCGCCGAGGAAATCGAGGTCATCAAGCACGGCGCCCGCATCGGCGACCTGGGCGGCGAGGCCATCCGCGCCGCCATCCGCGAAGGCATCAGCGAGTACGAGGTCGCCCTGATCGGCACCGAAGCGATGGTGCATGAGATCGCCAAGACTTTCCCCCACCGCGAAGTCCGCGACACCTGGGTCTGGTTCCAGTCCGGCATCAACACCGACGGCGCCCACAACTGGGCCACCACCCGCAAGCTGCAGCAGGGCGACATCCTCTCGCTGAACTGCTTCCCCATGACCTCCGGCTACTACACGGCCCTGGAGCGCACCCTCTTCCTGGGCCAGCCGGACGAGCGTTCGCTGGAACTGTGGAACATCAACGTGGAGGTGCACCGCCGCGGACTGGAACTCATCAAGCCCGGTGCCGTCTGCAAGGACATCGCCGCCGAACTTAACGAGATCTACATCAGCCACGGCCTGCTGGCCAACCGCACCTTCGGCTACGGCCACTCCTTCGGCGTCCTCAGCCACTACTACGGCCGCGAAGCCGGACTGGAGCTGCGCGAGGACATCGACACCGTCCTCGAGCCCGGCATGGTGGTCTCCATGGAGCCCATGATCACGGTGGCGGACGGCCTGCCGGGCGCCGGCGGCTACCGCGAGCACGACATCCTGGTCATCGGTGAGGACAACTCGGTGGAAAACATCACCAAGTTCCCGTTCGGTCCGGAACACAACATCGTCGGGGCATAAGCCCCGCCCCTGGAAGCGGCGCCGTGCAGCACGGCGCCGCTTTCGGCGTCCCCTGCCAGCGATAGGGAAAGATAGTGTCCACCATGACTCCTGCACAAACCTCCGACACCAACGGCAATGGAACCGGCGCCAGCGGCGGGACGGACGCCAAGGGCGCGTCCGTCGTCGTCAATGCCATCGCCGTCCTGCGCACCTTCACCGCGGACGAACCGCTGTTGGGGGTTACGGAAATCGCCAACCGTGTCGGCATGCACAAAAGCAGCGTTTCCCGGATCCTGGCCACCTTCGAGCAGGAAAACCTGGTGGAGCGGGACCCGGAAACCAAGCGGTTCCGGCTGGGCCTGGGCCTGATCGCCGTCGCCGGGCCGCTCCTGGCGGAGATGGAGGAACGGCGCGTGGCCTATCCGGTCCTGCGCCAGTTGACCGAGCAGACCGGCGAAACCAGCGCCCTCATGCTGTGGAATGGGGATGAGGCCATTTGCGTCGAGCAAATCGCCAGCCACCACCAGATCAAGCACACCACGCCGCTGGGCGCCCGCTACCGCGACGCCATGAGCGCCTCCGTCCAGGTGTTCCTGTCTACGCTGCCCGCTGAGCGGGTGCGGGAACTGCTCCGGAGCGGAACCATCAGTTTTCCGGGATTGGACGACGCCGGGCTGGCGGCTTACGAGGCCAGGCTCCACGACGTTGCGCAGCGGGGATGGGCCGGAAACTACGGGGAATCATCCATGGACGAGGTGGGTGTTGCGGCGCCTGTCCGTGACCACCGCGGAGACGTGGTGGCGGCCGTCCTGATCCCGGCGCCCCGCTTCAGGGTGTCGAAGGAGCAGTTCGAAAGCCTCGGGGATGCCTGTGTGGCAGCAGCCGCCAAGGTCACCACGCGGCTGGGCGGCCGGCCTGCAACCTGATGTTGCCGTACCGGCCGCCCTTTTCCGCCGCGGAACGCCGTCCCCGGCGCAGGGGACCCTAGAACCAGGTGATGTAGGAGCCGGTGCGGCTCACATGGATCACGCCGCCCTGGTAGTTCTGGGCCACGCCCCCATCACCGCCCGTTGCGTACTCGTCACTGGTGGGGTAGCCGAGGCGGCCCGATTCATAGCCCGTGGAGGCCCAGATGGATCGGATCGCGCCCAGGGAAACGTGGGCCCCTGTGGCTGGTGACCAGATGATGGCGCCGCCCTGGTAGTTCTGGTAGACGCCCCCGTCCTTGAGGCCGCCCACTTCGTTGGTGACCGGGTAGCCGAGCTTACCGTTCTCGAATCCCGTGGCTGCCCAAGCTCCCCGGATTGCGCCTACGGAAATGTGGGCCCCTGTGGCCGGTGACCAGATGATGGCGCCGCCCTGGTAGTTCTGGTAGACGCCCCCGTCCTTGAGGCCGCCCACTTCGTCGGTGACCGGGTAGCCGAGGCCGCCGTTTTCGAAACCGGTGGCCGCCCACAGGCTCCGGATCGCGCCCATTGACACGTGCGCGCCGGAAGCCGGCGAGTAGAGGATGCATCCGCGTTCAAAACACTGGTACCCGCCGTTGTCCCTGAGGCCGTAGACCTCCGGAGTGGTTGCCGCTCCCAGCGCGCCGTTCAGCGACGCCGCCTTCACGGCAATCGGAGTCTGCGCGGGCGCGGTACCGGCAGTGGTGAAGGTCCAGGTCTTGTCCGCGGCCAGGGCGTTACCGGCAACATCCTTCACGCCGCTGCTGCCGCCCTTGAGGGTCGCCGTGTACTTCGTCCCCGCCACCAGGTCTGCAGCAGGGTCCAGAGTTGCAACCTTGCCCGTGGCGCCATACGTCACAGTCCCCGTCACGGCCGCCGGTCCGCCGGTGAGCGTAAACGTGCCCGACGTGATCGTGGAGGGGTCCATGGCCTCCGAGAAGGTTCCCGTCACATTGGCCGTCACGGCAACTCCGGTGGCACCCGAAGCCGGCGAGGTGGCGGTCACCGTCGGGGCAGTGGTGTCAGAGCCTCCACCGCCGCCGGTGGGATCGAAATAGTGCCAGTACTGCTTGGTGGCGTTGACGTCCGCAAGCACCAGCAGGCCGCTGTTCGCCGTGCCGCCCGCGGAACTGTTGACGTTCTGCTTCGTGGAGGTCACATTGTGCACAAACTGGTCGGCATCCACGATGCGCGCCGTCTTGGTGGTGGTGAAGTTGATGTTGTCCAGCGGCGTGGACTTCTCGTAGATTGCGCCGCCGGAGGTGGTGCAGACACCGGCGTCCGTCGTGCCGGATGGCTTCGGATACGTAGCGAAGGTCCGCAGCCTTTGGGTGCTCTCGTCAATCATGACGATCACGCGGTTGGGGCACTCGGCAACAGTCGCTATCGTGTGCGCGGACCAGCTGGTGCCGCTCAGGGCCAGCAGCTGGATCAGCGGCTGGGATGAGGAGGTGTATGAGGTCTTGATGGCTGCAAACACCCGGCCGCCCGAGGAATCCAGCCACTTCAGGTTCATGTGGTCATCGCTGCTTCGCTGTCCGGACACTGCCGCCACGGGGGTGCTCCACGTGGCGGCAGATGCACCATCGACGTGGTAGCTCCAGTACATGCCGTCGGTGGAGTCACCCACCTGCCGGCTCCACATCACACCGATCTTGCCGTCGAAGGCAATCACGGCCGACGTATCGTCCACGGACACATTGGTCATCGATCCCGAAAGCTGGAACGGGGTGCCCCAGGTCTTGCCGTCGGTGGCGGTCACGTTCACGTAGATCCTGTTGTCCTGCTGCCAGCTGGACCAGACCCTGCCCGTGGAGTCCTTGTCGATGGTCAGGACTTCGATCTTGGAGTTATTGATTTGGCTGGAACCCAGCAGCGTGTACTTCTTCGCACTGGAGTCATAGCTGTAGCGGCGCATTGTGGTGGGGAAGCCGGGCTCGGCAGGCAGTCCGTCGTCAACGAACTTGTAGCTTGCGACATACAGCGTCTTCCCGTCCCACAAAACATCATGATGGGTGTTGGGACGCGGATCTGTTGTGACCCCCGTGTCCGCCCAGGAACTCGTTCCCGCATTGAATTTAAAAATATGGAAATTGGATGTTGCGGAATTCCACAGATTTCCCCACCAGGACCCGTCGTTAAACCACAGGGAACTTGTGGCCCGCTTGGTACCTGTGGGAGTCTCCGTGCCCGTATGGAAAGGACCTGCAACGCCAACATCGCCGGTGGCAGCCGATGCCGGAATAGGCGCCACGAGTGCAGCCAGGACAACCAGCAGTGCCGTCAGGATTCCGGGAATCCGCAGGTCAGGCCATGGGCGCGGACGGGTGCCGGGCAGGCCTTCGGTGCGCTGTGAGGGTAAAGGCAGGGAAAATCCGGCGCTATTAGTACGCCTGCGCCGGTGGAAAAACGGAATATTGATCAATTTGGCTCCCGGAAGTTAAATGCCACCGCTAAATCCCAGTTCGATCAGTGTTGTTGCTCGAGGCATCTAAAACAATCCCGGGCTGCCCCTAATTGTTGCCCCTATGCCTCGGCATAAATCCACGCGAATTCACCGAATGCCGGCACGGCCGTGTGGCGCAGCCGGCCACAGGTCAGGGCAGGCCGGCCATCCGGGCCGCAAGGTGCAGTGCCGCCAGCCGTCCCGTGCCGCGCGGATCACCCCCGCAGAGCTCGAAAATCCGCTGCAGCCGGTGGTGCATGGACTGCCGCTCCAAGTGCAGTTCCCGGGCCGACTGCGCTGTGTTGCAACCGGAGTCCAGCCACACCTGAAGGGTCTCCAGCAGCTGGGACTGTCGCTGGGCATCATGCTCCAGGACTGCCCTGAGCTGCCGGTTGACGAACGCCTCACGCGCCGTGGCATCAAGGCAGGTCAGGGAGAGGCTTTCGACGGCCGCGTCCTCCGCATCCACCACCACCAGGCCGCGCGCCGGGAACCTCCTTCGCGCCGACGCGTTCCGGCGCCGGATCTGGCGCACCTCCAGTGCACGCCGTGCCTCCGCCAGCGACCAGGCAGCCTCGGCCACACCGCCGGCAAGGGGGCCCACGGCGATCACGGCATCGTGGTCACCTTCCAGGCTCCGGAGCGATTCCACCAGCTGGCGCCGTTCGCCCAGGGTGTCGTTGCAGGACAGTCCGATCATGACCACCAGCTCGGCATCGTCCAGGTACGCCGCGCAGGGTATGCGCCGTGTGCCCAGGAAGGTTTCGACGGCGCCCCGCAGCTCCTGCGGGGAAGCTGCATGGATTGCCGCCACCACTGCGGGGGAATCAGTGGGAAAGCCGGCCCCCGGTGCCAGTTGCTCAAGGCGCCACTCCGGGGACGAGTTCAGCACCGCGCGCATCAGTTCCGCGCCGGCCAGGGCATGCAGGCCGGGCGGGGTGTGCTGCAGCAGCGCCAGGCCCAGGATGTCCTCAGCGCGTTCTCCTGCCACCTGTGCCAGCGCGACGTCCGCCGCCTGCGGCACCCGCACCTCGAGCCGGCCCATGAGGACCCCGCGTACCGGGATGTCCACGGTGAGCACCGTTCCGCCTGGCACGGGGTAAAAGCCGCCGTGCCCACCTGGCCCGGTGTCGTCGTCGTCCGCTGTTCCGTCTCCGGCCTCCGCGTCCATCCCGTTGCTCCAGCCCTCCGGCGCCGCGCTGCCCATGGTCACGCCCCACGGGGAGGTGAGCTTTACGGCGGACCTGGTGATGCCGGCCAGCACTCCCAGGATCTTGTCCAGCGAGGCCCCGTGGGCCAGCTCCGCTGCCATGGCGCGGGTGGCCGCGTCCGCCTGCTGCAGGTGGCCCACGGACTCGCTGACCAGCATGGAGTTGATGGCCTGCATGACGCCCACAAATGGAACCACCTTGCGCAGTTCCACGATTGGAAGACCGAATTCCCCAGCGGTGCGAAGCATGTCTTCAGGGATCGCTGGCAGGGCCCCGCCGGTTTCAACGGCCAGCGCGGCAATGCCCTTTTGGGCGAGTTCGCGGACGTAGTCTTCCCGTCGGGCGGGCGTGGCAGTGGCAAGGGTGATGCCGCCGCAGAGCAGCAGTTCGCCGCCGCGAAGCAGGGGGGCGATGTCCAGGACCTCGCTGGAGTGCACCCAGCGGACCGGCTGTGCATCCGCCACCACACCTTGTGGGTGGGCCAGGGGGTCGGCGGCTGCGAGGGCGGGATGGGCGAGTATTTCGCCGAGAAACACTGACACGACGTTCCGTAACGTTGTAGGGGAATCTGTTCGACAGATTGTATCTTGTTGCTTGTGATGGGGGCCACATAGCCTTTTGGTACTTATTCACCTCACGGAGGCCCCCATGCAAGAAAAGCTTTCAACAGCCACGCACGGCCAACCCGGCCAGGCCGCGCAGGACCACAGCGTTGTGGACCATGAAGCCTGGCTGCAGCCCATTCCCGAATCAGCACGAACACGCAAGGTATCCGGCCAGTTCTGGATCTGGGCGGGCGCCAACCTGGCGCCCATCAACTGGGTGCTGGGCGCACTCGGTATCCAGTTGGGACTCGGACTGGCGGACACCATCACCGTCCTGGTGCTGGGCAACCTGATCGGCATGCTGCTCTTTGGCTGCTTTGTCCTCTTGGGCCAAAAGACCGGTGCCACCGGCATGGTGCTGGCCCGGGCAGCGTTCGGCCGCCGCGGCAACTACCTGCCGGCCGCCATCCAGGCCCTCCTGGTCATCGGCTGGTGCGCGGTAAACACGTGGATCATCCTGGACCTGGTCATGGCACTCTTCGGAACCCTTGGCTGGGTGGACCCGGAAGCCCCCAACTACGCCTGGAAGATCGGCGTCGCCACCTTCATCATGGCCCTCCAGGTTGCCATCGCCTGGTTCGGCTACAAGGCCATCGCGGCCTTCGAGAAATGGACGGTACCGCCCACCATCCTCATCCTGGCCGTCATGTCCGCCGTCGCCTGGTTCGGCATGGACATCGACTGGGGCTACGCCGGACCCGCCGGCGCCATCCTGGAGGGCTCGGAGCGGATCGCCGCCATGAGCGCCGTGATGACCGCCATCGGCATCGGCTGGGGCATCACCTGGTTCACGTATGCCGCGGACTACTCCCGCTTTGTCAGCACCAGCGTTCCCAAGAAGAAGGTCTACCTTGCCTCCGTGCTGGGCCAGTTCATCCCCGTAGTGTGGCTCGGTGTCCTCGGTGCCAGCCTGGCCACCAACTCCGGCGAGATCGATCCCGGCAAGCTGATCGTCCTCAACTTCGGCGCCATGGCCCTGCCGGTGCTGCTCATGGTGCTCCACGGCCCCATCGCCACCAACATCCTGAACATCTACACCTTCTCCGTGGCCACCCAGGCACTGGACATCTCCATCAGCCGCCGCAAGCTCAACCTGTTCGTCGGCGTCTTCTCGCTGGCCGCCGTCGTCTTCTTCATCTTCCAGGAGGACTTCGCCGCGGTCCTCGACGCCTGGCTGATCGGCCTGGTGGCCTGGGTGGCTGCCTGGGGCGGAATCATGCTGGTGCACTACTTCTGGCTGGACAAGCGCTGGCCGGGAGAGCCAGGGCGCCTGTTCGACGCCGTAGGCACCAAGCGGCTGCCAGGCGTCAACTGGGCCGGCGTCATCTCCCTCGTGGCCGGCATCTTCGCCACCTGGCTGTTCATGTACGGGCTGATCCCGATCATGCAGGGCCCCATCGCCGTGGCCCTGGGCGGCTGGGACCTGTCCTGGCTGGCCGGAGGCCTCACCAGCGCCGCCGTCTACGCCATCCTTGGCCCGCGGCAGCACATCCGCTACCTCGCGCAGAAGCCCGCTGCCGGGCTCCAGGCGGGCACCGCTCCCGGTGACGGGGCCACAACGGACAGCACGCCGGCCCTTCCCGCCCGCTAAGCGGCGCAACCCCTCTTCCCGAGACCAGGCGGGCGCACTGCGCCCGCCGAAAGGACTTCCCGTGAACCAGCCCGCCATCGCGGACCCGCTGCACCCCATCGCCTGGCCCGACGGCGCCAAAGCAGCCGCCTCCTTCACCTTCGACGTGGACGCCGAGTCCTGCACCATCGCCCATGATCCCACCAGCACCCGGCGCATGTCGCTGATGACCCACCAGTCCTACGGCCCCAAAATCGCCGTCCCAAGGCTCCTCGGGATCCTGGCCCGCCAGGACATCCAGGCCACCTTCTTCATCCCCGGCTTCACCGCCGAGTCCTACCCGGACGTCGTGCGGCAGATCGTTGACGGCGGCCACGAGGTGGCACACCACGGCTACCTCCACGAACCCATGCAGGGCATCGACGCCGCCACCGAGGCCAGCTACATCGACCGCGGACTGGAGGCCCTGGCCACGGTGGCCGGCGTCCGGCCGGTGGGGTACCGGGCGCCCTGGTGGGAGCTGAACTGGCACTCGCCGGCCCTGCTGGCGGACCGCGGCTTCCTCTACGATTCCAGCCTGCTCGACGGCGATGCCCCCTACCGCTTCGCCGTCGCCGCGGATGATCCCCGGGACATCGTGGAGATTCCCGTGGACTGGACCCTTGACGACTGGGAGCAGTACGCGTTCTACCCCGGTGTGACCGGCAGCGGCGTGATCGAAAGCCCGGCCAAGGTCCTCGAGATGTGGACGCTGGAGGCCCAGGCCCACCACTCCCAGGGCAGCTGCTTCGTGCTGACCAACCACCCCTTCATCTCCGGCCGGCCATCCAAGGCCGTGGCGCTGGAACAGCTCATCGAGCGGGTGAAGGCGATGGATGGCATGTGGGTCACCACCATGGAACAGATTGCCCGGCGCACCAAGGCCACGGTCACCGAGGTCCACACCCACGCGCGGATCGAGGTGCCGGTATTCCCGGGCGCGGGTGCCCGGTTCAAGCCAGCCGTGGTGCGGCAGGGGGTGCTGGCCTAAAGTGACCCCAAGGGCCGGCGCCACTGGCCGGGAGGAGCCTTCGATGGATTTTGCGAACAGCGCTGCGGACGGGATCGAGCAGGAGCTGGCCTGGCAGGTCCCGCTCTACGAACAGCTCCACCGGAATCCGGAGCTGGGCCTGGCCGAACACCAGACCTCCGCGGCTGTTGCGGCGAAGCTGGCGGCCTGGGGTTTCGACGTCCGGCACTTTGGCGGCACCGGCGTGGTGGGCGTCCTGGCCAACGGACCCGGCCCGGGTGTCCTGGCCCGGGCCGACATGGACGCCCTCCCTGTCACCGAGGCAACCGGGGCAAGTTACTCCTCCGCCGTCCCCGGGGTGATGCACGCGTGTGCCCACGACATGCACGTGGTGGCCCTGCTCGGCGCGGCAAAGTACCTGGCAGACCACCGGGATGCCTGGCTAGGAACCTACACCGCCCTGTTCCAGCCGGCAGAGGAGACCGCGGCAGGCTCGCAGGCAATGCTCGACGACGGCCTGGCCGGCGGAATCCCGCGACCGGACGTCGCACTGGCCCAGCACGTCATGCCCACCGAGGCGGGAACCGTCGGCACCACGCCGGGCCCGGTGCTCTCGGCCGGCGACTCTGTACGGATTACCGTCCACGGCCGCGGCGCCCACGGCTCCATGCCGCACAAGTCCGTGGATCCGGTGGTGCTCGCCGCATCCATCGTCCTCCGCCTGCAGACTGTGGTGTCCCGCGAAACGGTTCCAGGGGAGTTCGCAGTGCTGACTGTTGGCTCGGTGAGCGCCGGAGCCACGGCCAACATCATCCCGGACCGGGCGGAGCTGCTGCTCAACCTCCGCACGTACGACCTCGCCGTACGGGCGGCCATGGTGGCCGCCATCGAGCGGATCGTGCGGGGCGAGTGCGCAGCAGCCGGCTCGCCGCATGAACCGGAGTTCGAGTATTACGACCAGTACCCGCTGACCAGCAACGATGCGGAGGCCAACGCCCGGGTCACTGCAGCCTTTACCAGGACCTTCGGCGCGGACGCTGTCTACCGCACCGCCCCGCAGACGGCGTCAGAGGACTTCAGCCGCATCCCTGACGCGTTCGGCATCCCGTACGTGTACTGGGTGGTTGGCTCCGTGCCCCCGGAAACCTACCGGCGGGCCGTGGCGAACGGCACCGTGGACGCCGACATCCCTGCCAACCACTCGCCGTCGTTCCTGCCCGCCGTCGACCCCACCCTCCGCGTGGCCACCCGGGCCCAGGCAGCCGCCGCGCTTGCCTACCTCGGTGTGGACGAAGCCTAGCCGGCCACGGACAGCAGGGACTCCATCTGCGCCGCGGCGTCGCTGCCCGGGGCCGGGGTGTACACCACGATGTGCAGGTCAGGCCGGTCCGACGGGGACACCTGGTGGTGTTCCAGCTGGAGCACCCCCACGGCCGGGTGGTGGAAGAGGCGCTCGCGGGACTCGAAACCCAGGATGTCGTACAGGTCCCAGCCCTGCCGGAACTCCGGGCTTGCTTCCTTGAGCCGTTCCACCTGGTACTGGATGTCCGGATCGCCCAGCCGCTGCCCGGTCTCGGCCCGGAACTCTGCAAGGAACCGCTTGCTGGTGGTCTCCCAGTCCGGCAGCAGGTTCCGGACGTAGGGGTCGGTGAACACGAGCCACAGCAGGTTCCGGTCCGCCGCCGGCACCGTGGCGATGTTGGGGTACAACGCAGCGTAGGCCCTGTTCCACCCGGCCACGCCCCAGTCCGGAAACAGGGCGAAGGACGGGTTGGGGTCCAGGGCATCCAGCAGGCGCTGGATGTGGGGCGGGGCGGTATCGGCTGCCGGCCCGGCGGGAGCGGCGGAGGCATAGCCGCCCAGCGACAGGACATAGCCCAGGCCGGTGCTCGACAAATGCAACGCACGGCTGATGGCCTCCAGGACCTGCCGGGACGGGCTGATGTCCCGGCCCTGCTCCAGCCAGGTGTACCAAGTGACGCTGACGCCGGAAAGGAATGCCACCTCCTCGCGGCGGAGCCCACGCTCACGGCTGCGGCCGACGGGCGGCAGGCCGTAGTCGGCCCGCAGCGCCTGGTCGCGCCGGGCCCTTAGGAAGAGGCCAAGTTCTTTGCGCCGCCCGGGATCACTCACCGGAAAATACTATTACTCTGGTACTCCCACTACTAGTAGCAGCGCTGTCTTCCGTCCGCGTCGCCCAGGCAAGAGGATGGTAAGCATGCCTGCACTCCGCTCTAAAACAGTCACCCATGGCCGCAACATGGCCGGCGCCCGCGCACTGCTGCGCGCTTCCGGCGTCGCCAACTCGGACATCGGCAAGCCGATCATCGCCGTCGCCAACTCCTTCACCGAATTCGTCCCGGGCCACACCCACCTTGCCCCGGTGGGCCGCATTGTCTCCGACGCGATCCTTGCCGCGGGCGCGGTGCCGCGCGAGTTCAACACCATCGCCGTGGATGACGGCATCGCCATGGGCCACAGCGGCATGCTCTACTCGCTGCCGTCCCGCGACCTGATCGCCGACTCCGTTGAGTACATGGTCAACGCCCACTGCGCCGACGCCCTGGTCTGCATCTCCAACTGCGACAAGATCACCCCCGGCATGCTCATGGCAGCCCTGCGCCTGAACATCCCCGTAGTCTTCGTCTCCGGCGGCCCCATGGAAGCCGGCCGCGTGACCCTGACCGACGGCTCCGTCCGCTCCCTGGACCTGGTCAACGCGATCGCCGACGCCGTGGACGAGTCCATCTCCGATGCGGACATCAACCTCATCGAAGAGAACGCCTGCCCCACCTGCGGTTCCTGCTCCGGCATGTTCACCGCCAACTCCATGAACTGCCTCACCGAGGCCATCGGCCTGTCCCTGCCGGGCAACGGCTCCGTGCTCGCCACCCACACCGCCCGCAAGGCGCTGTACGAAAAGGCCGGCGCCACCGTCGTCGAGCTGGTGAAGCGCTATTACGACGGCGACGACGAGTCGGTGCTGCCGCGCTCCATCGCCACGGCGAAGGCTTTCGACAATGCCATGGCGCTGGACATCTCCATGGGCGGCTCCACCAACACCATCCTGCACCTGCTGGCCGCAGCCCAGGAGGCCGGCGTGGACTATGGCCTGGCCGAGATGGACGCCAAGTCCCGCCAGGTGCCCTGCCTGGCCAAAGTGGCCCCGAACGTGGCCAAGGACAAGACCTACTACATGGAGGATGTGCACCGTGCCGGCGGCATCCCCGCCTTGCTGGGCGAGCTGAACCGCGGCGGCCTCCTGCACAAGGATGTCCACTCGGTGCACTCCGCCGACCTTGACGGCTGGCTGGACGACTGGGACATCCGCGGCGGCAAGGCCACTGAGGAAGCACAGGCCCTGTGGCACGCTGCCCCCGGCGGCGTCCGCTCCTCCACCGCGTTCTCCCAGTCGAACGAGTGGACCTCCCTGGACACCGATGCCGCGGAAGGGTGCATCCGGTCCGTGGAGCATGCCTACTCCAAGGACGGCGGCCTGGCCGTGCTCCGCGGCAACATTGCCGTCGACGGCGCCGTGGTGAAGACCGCGGGCGTGGACGAGTCCATCTGGACCTTCTCGGGCCCCGCCGTGGTGTGCGAGTCCCAGGACGAAGCCGTGGAAAAGATCCTGAACAAGCAGGTCAAGGAGGGCGACGTGGTGGTCATCCGCTACGAGGGCCCCAAGGGCGGTCCGGGCATGCAGGAGATGCTCTACCCGACGTCGTTCCTCAAGGGCCGCGGCCTGGGCAAGAAGTGCGCCCTCATCACTGACGGCCGCTTCTCCGGCGGCACCTCCGGCCTGTCCATCGGGCACATCTCCCCGGAGGCTGCCTCCGGCGGTGCCATCGCCCTGGTGGAGGACGGCGACGTCATCAGCATCAACATCAGCCAGCGCTCCATGCAGTTGGAGGTTTCCGACGAGATCCTGGCCGAACGCCGGGAGAAGCTGCTGGTCAACGGCGGGTACAAGCCGAAGGACCGGGACCGCCAGGTGTCCGCCGCGCTGCGTGCCTACGCCGCCATGGCCACGTCCGCGGACAAGGGTGCCGTCCGGGACGTGTCCCTCCTGGAGCGCTGACCCTGCAGTCCCGGCGGGGGAGGGAACAGGTCCATTGGCCCTCCTCCGCCCGGGCCGGGCGGGCCACACTTGAAGGGTCATCGTCGGACCCGGGGAGTGTGTGGTGCGCAGCTTCTTCAAGGCACGTCCTGCATGGTCTGTTGCAGTAGTGCTGCTGTCCGCGGCCTTCCTGGCCGGGTGCACACCGCAGCAGGGAACCGGGCAGCCGGCGCCGTCGTCCTCCGGGACCGCCACGGCACCAATGACCCCCACACCCACCCCGCCGCCGTCGCAGGTTCCGTCGCCGTCGCCGGCGCCGGCGACGGAAGCCGGCAATCCCGCGGCGGCATGGACAACCTTTACGACGGCGGACGGCACCATGGCGTTCGATCTTCCGTCCGCCTGGCGCGTCAAAGACCCGGCGGGGGAACTGGCCGAAGGCGGCGGGGCATTCGCAGAGGTCAGGAACCAGGCCGGGAAGGTGATGGCCACGCTGCGGACCAACATGGCCACCGGCTCCACGTGCACCGAGAGGTACCCATACGACATCCTGGACGCCGCGGACATTCCGGTGCTGGTCCAGGACGGCGTGGTGCCGCAGTTCGTCTTCGAAACCCGCAAAAACGCCGCTGCGCCGGGCACCTACCGCACCCCGGCGGCCGGGTACGGGATCACGTCCGGCCCCGCCGCAAGCGGTCCCGATGCCTGCCCCATCTTCCAGTTCTTCCGGTGGCCGCCGAACGCGGCGATGTTCGGCGCCTCCTACGATCCGGGAAACAATGCGACGCCCGGCGACCCCTCGCTGCCCTACCTTGACCTGGCGAAGAAGTACCGGGACACGGCGGAGTATGCGGACATCCGAAGGATGATCACCTCGCTGCGGCCGGCAAACCGCTAGCAGGGCAGCGGGTCCGTTGCGCCCCACGTCAACGGACCAGCCCCACATCAACGGGCCAGCCCCATGTCAACGGGCCAAAGGTCCGGTCCCCTCGGTCCGGTGGTGACGGTACCCTGTTTCCATGGTGCAGGACATTTCCGATTACCGGGCGGAAGGCATCCTGCTTGCGGGGGCAGGGCGTGCCATTTTGCTGCAGCTTGCCAATCCCGCCATTGGCCGGGGCGTTGCCGACCACAGCACATTCACTGAGCGGCCCGTCAACAGGCTCAAGGGCACCCTGACCTATGTCTACGCGGTCGTCTACGGAAACGAGGCTCAGGTCAATGAGGTCCGCCGCAGGGTCAACCGGGCGCACGTGCCGGTGCACCGCGCGGCAGACAAGGCCTCTGCCGGTTACAGCGCCTTCGACCCGGCACTGCAGCTCTGGGTGGTGGCCACCCTTTACGACACCGCGCTTACGATCATCGAAAAAATCTACGGCCCGCTTGACGACGCCGCTGCGGACGCCATGTACCAGGACTACGCGCGGATCGGCACCTCACTGCAGCTTCCCGCGGGCATGTGGCCGAAGGACCGGGCGGCTTTTGAAGGCTACTGGGCAGAGCACCTCCAGGGGCTCCGCGCGGAGTATGCCGGAGTTCGCGTGGCCCGGGGCCTGCTGTTTCCCAAGCACACGGCGCTGTGGTACCGCGCCATCATCCCGCCGGCGAGGTTCCTGACGGCCGGGCTGCTTCCGGAGCCCTTGCGCCAGGACTTCGGCCTCCCGTGGAGCGACCGGCACGAGCGCCGCTTCAACCGCACGTTCCGCATCCTTGCCGCCACCTATCCCAGGCTGCCGCAGGGCATCAGGTACTGGTTCAAGGATTACTGCCTGCGGGAACTCGACAGGGACCTGAAGCGGAACGGCCAGCCAAGCAAGCGTCAGGGGATCAGTGCGTAATTCGACACCAGTGGAGCAACGGATCGATGAACGCGCCCACCGCTTCCTGGCCACGGCGCCTGTCAACGGGGCCAAGGCAAGGCTCACCGAGTTCGTCGTGTTCGGCCTCAAGCAGGGATGGGCCTGCATTTTCGGGGCAGCCCTGCTGGCCGTGCTGATGGCGGCGAGGCTGTGGTACCCGGACAACTCCGGCCTGGCGCGCAACGACTTCCTGACGGTTGCCGCCGTTGCCATCCAAATCCTGATGGTGGCGTTCAAGCTGGAAACCCTGCGGGAACTGCGCGTCATTGTCCTGTTCCACGCGGTGGGAACCGTGATGGAGCTGTTCAAGACGGACATGGGCTCCTGGTCCTACGAAGCGGAAGGCGTGCTGCGGATCGGTGCCGTGCCGCTCTTCAGCGGGTTCATGTACGCCGCAGTGGGCTCGTACATGGTGCGGGTCTACCGGCTGTTCGACCTGAAGTTCGCCGCCTACCCGCGCCGCTGGATCACCGCTGTCCTTGCCGCGGCGATCTACGCCAACTTCTTTACCCACCACTACATCTGGGACCTGCGCTGGGTGCTGCTGGCCGCCGTCGTGATTGTCTACGGCCGCTGTGTGATGCACTTCCGCGTGTTCCGCCGCCGCTTCCGGATGCCGCTGGTGGCCTCTTTCCTGCTGGTGGCGCTGTTCATCTGGCTCGCCGAGAACATTGCCACCTGGTCCGGTGCCTGGCTCTACCCCAGCCAGATGGCCGGCTGGCACCCGGTGGGCCTGGAGAAACTGGTGGCGTGGTTCCTGCTCATGATCATTTCCGTGGTGCTGGTGGCGTGGGTCTACAAGCCACAGCCGCCGGAAGCAGGCGGGACCGAGGTCCGGCACCTTCGCCAGGACCAGCCGCCCGCAGCTCTAAAGCAGGGGACGGCATAAAGGGGGGTCTGGCAAAACCCGTTACATCAGGGCCCTCGCTAGGGTTGGGGGCGGCCGGTTGAATGGAAGCCATGGCCCCCGAAACCCCCGTCATCAAAACCAGCCGGCAACATACAGCCTCCCCCGAACGGCATCCGGCCCACTGGGGCGGCGTATTCGCGATGTCCCTGTGTGTCTTCGCGCTGATTGCCTCGGAGTTCATGCCGGTCAGCCTGCTCACGCCGATGGCCACCGAACTCCAGGTCTCCGGGGGAATGATCGGGCAGGGCATCGCGGTCTCCGGCGTCTTCGCCGTGCTGACCAGCCTGTCCGTCTCCACCCTGGCCGGCAGCATGAACCGCAGGACACTCCTGTTGGGCCTGACGGCACTGATGGCGGTCTCGGGGGCATTGGTGGCAACCGCCCCCGGATACCTGCTGTTCATGGTGGGCCGTGCCCTAATCGGCGTGGTCATCGGCGGGTTCTGGTCCATGTCGGCAGCCACCGCCATGCGGCTGGTGCCCGCGCACCAGGTGCCGCGCGCCCTGGCGGTCTTCAACGGCGGCAATGCCCTCGCCACAGTCCTGGCTGCACCGCTGGGAAGCTACCTTGGCTCCGTCATCGGCTGGCGGGGCGCATTCTTTTGCCTGGTGCCCATCGCGGTGCTTGCCTTGGCCTGGCAGTGGATCAACCTCCCGTCGATGACGGTGGAGAAGCGCACGTCCGCCAACGTCCTCGGGATTTTCGTCTGGCTCAGGAGCCGGCCGGTCGCGTTGGGCATGGCCGCCTGCGGCTCCTTCTTCATGGGCCAGTTTGTCCTGTTCACCTACATCCGCCCGTTCCTGGAGACGGTGACCCGCGTGGACGTCGCCACGGTCTCCCTTGTCCTGCTGGTGATCGGCGCGGCGGGATTTATGGGAACGCTGCTGATTGGCCGGTTCCTCGGAAAGGGCCTTTACCGGACGCTGGCCGCGATTCCGGTGCTGATGGCGGTCATCGCCGCGGCCCTCGTTCCCGCCGGCGGCTGGCTTGCCGCCGTCGTGGTTTTGCTCGGCCTGTGGGGCCTGATGTCCACGGCCGCACCCGTTGGCTGGTGGAGCTGGCTGGCGGAGGCAATGCCCCACGACGCCGAAGCCGGCGGCGGGCTGATGGTGGCGGTGGTCCAGACGTCCATCGCCCTCGGGTCAACGCTCGGTGGGGTTCTGTTCGACTCTTCGGGCTACCAGGCCACGTTCCTGGCCGCCGCAGGCATCCTCTGCATCGCCGCTGTCCTGTCAGTCCTGACCTCCCGGGCAACGCCCCGCGCCGGCACCTAGAGCCCGGCCCCTTAGCCCCGCCACTTGGATCCGCACCACCCAGACCCCTACACCAACCCACACCAGGAGGACATGATGAAGTACACCGAGAGCGGCGGCCAGACAGCAGCCGGACCGCAGGAATGGTTCACCGGAGCGGTGCAGATTGACGGCATCCGCAACCCGGACGGGCAGTCAGCCATCGGCTGCGCGCACGTCCGGTTCGCCCCCGGCGCCCGCACCGCCTGGCACCACCATCCCAAGGGCCAGACCCTCTACGTCACCGACGGAATCGGGCTGGTGGCCCGGCGCGGCGGGGCGGTCCAGGAGATCCGCCCCGGCGACGTTGTCTACATTGAGCCCGGTGAGGAGCACTGGCACGGTGCCACCCCGGACCGCTTCATGGCGCACGTGGCCATGCAGGAGGCCGACGCGGACGGCCAGGTGGTCACCTGGCTGGATCACGTCACCGACGAAGAGTACCGGGCCTGACCTGGCCCGAACAGGAAGAGCGGACGACGGCGGGAGTCCCGCCGCCGTCCGCTCCTTGCTTTTGCGGGCAGCCAGGTCAGTCGTCGTAGGTGTTCGCGATGTAGACATCGCACGGCGCGTTGTGCGCCACGCTGTTGGCGACGCTTCCCAACAGCCGGCCGATCCCGCGCATCCTGCGGTTGCCCACCACGATCAGCCGGGCATCCAGGCGGATGGCTTCCTTGATCAGGGAGTCGGCGGGCTTGCCGCGGGCAGCGAAATGCGTGACCTGCACGCCCGGCCGGGACCTGGCCAGGTCCTTCGCCACGATCTCAGAGCTGTCCGCATTGGAGATCCTGACCTTGTCCGAACCCACGCCGAAGGTTTCAGCCGTTTCGGTTTCGAAAGCGGTCACCACATGGAGCGAGGCTCCCAGCGACTCCGCCAGGCCCAAGGCAACTTCCGCAGCCTTCCGTGCCGACGGGCTGGCGTCCACACCTACAACTACTACTCCACTCATCCTGTCGCTCCTTCATGTCGTCCTGGCAACAATGTCCATCTGCCAGTCTAGGGAGTACCCGCCCGGAGCCCCGGTATCACACAGCTGCCGCCGGAACCCGTCCTGCCTCCGCCGCGTACCGGTTGGCCGGCCGCGCCAGCCCGTAGTGCTCCCGCAGCGTCCGGCCCGTGTACTCAGTGCGGAACAGGCCGCGTGACTGCAGGATGGGCACCACCTGGTCCACGAACGCCTCCAGCCCGGAGGGGAGCACCGGCGGCATGATGTTGAAGCCGTCCGCGGCGCCGCCGTCGAACCATTCCTGGATGGCGTCCGCCACCTGCACCGGTGTGCCGGTGAAGGTCCGGTGCCCGCGCCCGCCGCCCAGCCGCCCGATGAGCTGCCGCACTGTCAGCTGCTCCCGGCGGGCCAGTTGCACGATCAGCGTGTAACGGCTCTTGGCGCCCTCAATCTCGTCCTCGCTCGGCAGGTTCTCCGGCAGCTGCCGGTCCAGCGGCAGGTCATCGGGGTCCACCCGAAGGGTTTTGGCCAGCTGGATCCGCGCGTACTCGGGCTTGATGAGCCGGTCCAGTTCGCGCTCCAGCTCCAGCGCCTCATCCTCTGTGGAGCCGATGACCGGAACGATGCCCGGCAGGATCTTGATGGCCTCGGGGTCCCGTCCGGCCGCAGCGGTGCGCGCCTTGAGGTCGCGGTAGAAGTCCTGCGCATCGGCCAGGGTCTGGTGGGCGGTGAAGACGGCGTCGGCGTAGCGCGCCGCCAGCTCCTTGCCGTCCTCGGATGAACCCGCCTGGACGATCAGCGGGTGGCCCTGCGGGGACCGGGGCACATTGAGCGGCCCGCGTACCTTGAAGTGCCTGCCCTCGTGGTCGATGGTGCGGATCCTGTCCTCATCGCCCCACACGCCCGCTGCCTTGTCCGCCAGTACGGCGTCGTCCTGCCAGCTGTCCCACAGCTTCTGCGCCACCTCGATGAACTCGGCGGCACGCTCGTACCGGACGGCGTGGGCGGGCTGGTCGTCCACCCCGAAGTTGCGGGCAGCATCCGGGCCGGCCGTGGTCACCACGTTCCAGCCCGCACGCCCGCCGCTGGCCCAGTCCACGGACGCGAAGCGGCGGGCCAGGTTGAAGGGTTCGTTGTAGGTGGTGGAGGCGGTGGCGATCAGGCCGATGCGTTCGGTGGCACCTGCGATGGCCGTGAGCAGCACGGTGGGCTCCAGCTTGCCGGCGGGCCGGCGGCCCACTTCGCCGAACAGGACGGGTGAGTCGGCGAAGAAGATCGAGTCCAGCTTGCCGCGTTCGGCGGTGCGGGCCAGCTGCTGGTAGTGCTCCACCTTGCTGCCGGCGTGCGGGTCGCTTTCCGGCAGCCGCCAGGACGCTTCATGGTGGCCTGTGCTCATGAGGAAGGCGTTGAGGTGGAGTTGGCGGCGGGACGGGTGCTTCGATGTCATGACGTGCTCCTTGCAGGTTGGGTTAAAGGCCGACGGCGGCCGGTTCGGTAGTGTGGGCGGCCTCGACGCCCAGCGCAGCGAGGAGGTCACGGCGCAGGGATTCGTGGCCGGCGGCATCGGTGGACGTGCGAATCTCCGGTGCCACCCGGCGGATGGTGGCGATACGGCCGCGGTCCAGGACCACGATCCGGTCCGCCAGGGCGATGGCCTCGTCCACGTCGTGCGTGACAAGCAGGACGGCTGGCCGGTGGGCGGCCACCAGGTCCTGGAGCAGCCCGTGCATCCTAATCCGGGTCAGCGCGTCCAGGGCTCCGAAGGGCTCGTCGGCCAGCAGCAGCTGCGGTTCGCGGACCAGGGAACGGGCCAGGGCCACGCGCTGCTGTTCGCCGCCGGAGAGCTGGTGCGGCCACGCCTTTTCACGCCCGGCGAGGCCCACCTCGGCGAGTGCGCTGCGTGCCTTGCTTGCGGCGTCGTGCTCCCTCAGGCCCAGGGTGACGTTGCCCAGCACGGTGTCCCACGGCAGCAGCCGCGAGTCCTGGAACACCACGGACACGCGCTCCGGGACACTGACCACACCGCTGCCGCGGACCTCGTGGTCCAGCCCGGCGAGGGCGCGCAGCAGCGTGCTTTTGCCGCAGCCGCTGGGGCCCAGCAGCGCCACGAACTCGCCGGCAGCCATGTCCAGGTCCACGCCGTCCAGGACGGTCTTGGTGCCGAAGCTGCGCACCAGCTGCCGGACGGACACGGCGGAAGGGGCGGTTGGTGCGGGTTCGACGGCGGTCAGCCCGCCAGGGTGCGCTGCCATGAGAGGGCCTTTCGTTCGATGAAGCGGACGATTGCGTCGGAGAGCAGGCCGAGGATGCCGTAGACGGCGAGGCCCAGGACGATGATGTTGGTCTGGCCGTAGGTGCGGGCGAGCTCCATCATGTAGCCGATGCCGCTGGTGGCGTTGATCTGCTCCACCACCACCAGGGACACCCAGGCGCCGGTAACCGCGAAGCGCAGGCCCAGGAAGAACCCGGGCAGCGCTCCGGGGAGCACCACCTTGCGGATAAAGGCCGCCCGGCCCAGTCCCACGGTCTGGGCCAGTTCCACGAAGCGCAGGTCGATGCCGCGCAGGCCCGCGTGGGTTTGCAGGTAGACGGGGACAAAGACGCCCAGGGTGATGGTGAGGACCTTTATGGTTTCATCGATGCCGAACCAGAGGATCAGCAGCGGGATCAGGGCCAGTCCGGGGATGGCCCGCTTGATCTGCACGGGTCCGTCGATCAGTGCCTCGCCCACCCGGCTCAGCCCGGACAGGAGGGCCAGCACGGCGCCCACCAGCGTTCCGAAGAACAGGCCCAGGCCGGCCCGCTGGGCGGAGATGGCCAGGTTCTCCTGGAGCCGGCCGTCCGCGACCAGCTCACCGGCGGTGGCCACTACGGTCCACGGCTCGGACAGGATCCGCGGGTCCAGGAGCCCTGTTGCGGAAGAGGCTGACCAGAGCAGCAGCAGGGCCGACGGGCCCACCCAGGCGAGCCGCCGCCGTCGTCCGGGCCCCAGCCTTTTCGCTGTGGGGCGCACGTCCTGCCGCACGTCCCGCCGCGGAGGGGCTGCCTGGTCCTGGTGCGGGGCCGGTGCTGTCCGGTCCAGTACGGCGCTCATGCTGCACCTGCCTGTCCTGCGGAAGCGAACGCGGTGCCGGCGATGGCCTCGAACCTGGTGTCGTACAGGTCCGCGGCCTTCAGCTGCGGCTTCTTTTGTTCACGGGCCAGCAGGTCGATGGTTTCCTGGTGCCGGGCGATGGCCTCTGTCCAGGAGATGGGGAGGTCGCGTTTCCCGGTGGCGTCGATCAGGTATTGGCCGTCCTCACGGGACAGGCCCTGGTCCTTGACGTAGTAGCCCTCCAGCCATTCGGCGGGGTGGTCCTCGATCCAGCGCTGCGCCCTGCCCCAGATTTTGGCGTAGGCGGCCAGGGCGGAGGCCTTCGCGGGATCGGCCAGGACTTTGGCGGGCGAGTAGAGGAGGCTGGGGTCATCGCGCAGCCCGTGGCGGAGGGTGGTGGCGCCGTCGGCTTTGTACTTGGCCAGGTAGCGCTTGATCTGGACGCCACCCAGCGGAGCCGCGTCCACCTGCTTGCCGGCCAGTGCCGTGGCGTAGGCGTCCCCGGTGCTGGGCAGTTCCACGAGCTTAACGTCGTCCTGCGTGAGCCCGGCCTTTTCCAGGATCCGCAGAACCAGTGCGCCCTGCGCCTGGCCCGGGCTGTAGGCCACCTTCCGGCCGCGCAGGCCACCGAGCGTGTTGATGCCCGTTCCGGGGGCGATGCCGAGCTCGTAGATGGGGTGGTTCACCGCGTCCTGCCGGTAGCCGGCGGCAATGATGCGGACGTCGAGTCCGGTCCACGTGGCGTGGATGGGCGGAATGTCTGCCACGGACCCGACGTCAAGGGCGTTGGCGCGGAAGGCCTCGGTGGTTTGCGGGCCGCCGGAGATATTGGCGAACTCCACGGTGAAGCCCTCCAGTTCCCTGGCCAGGCCGGACAGTTCTAAGGCCACCTTGATGCTCGGATCCCCCACGGTGATGGTGGTTCCGGCGGGGACGGCGGTGGCGAGGGGTTCAAGGGCGCCCTGGCTGATGCGTCCGCCGCCTGCCGTGGCGGTGCCGCCGCAGGCCGAGAGTAAACCGGCGGCCGGGAGTGCGAGGAGGGCGGCCAGCGCGCGGCGGCGGGTGAACGCGGGGAGCCCGCGGCTGGGGGTGGGCGGTGGTGCCGGGAAGGACATGGTGTTCCTTTCAGGAAGAATCCGGGGACGACGACGGCACCCGGGGGAGTGCGCCGGGTGGCGTTGGGGAAGATGGTTGGGTCCGCCATGGGCGGCGGGATGCGGAGCTGTTTCGGCTGGTGCGTACGGCCTGGCCGGTGCCGTGGAAACACCTAAACACGCCTTCAGGGGCGTTGGCCAGCACCGCGCAATGCACGCTCAACGCGGGGAAACGGCGCTACATCTGGCGCCACGGACGGGTCAAAACAGGCAACCCGGCGCCATGAACCGCAACCTGGGTTCAGGGGACCGCAACGGGCGTTAATGTGACGGGACGCCCGTCCTGCCGGCGGGATCCTAGGCGCGGACCTGGCCCTGCGCCATGTCCGCGATCTTTTCGGTGGCCGCCCAGGAGGCCAGCAGCTTAAGGCCCTCCTCCGAGGGGCTCCCGGGTGTGGCGGGGTAGACGGTGAGGGTGTGCCCGGGGTCCTCCTCCAGGCCCAGGACCTGGTAGTTCAGTTCGAGCAGGCCCACCACGGGGTGCTGGAAGAACTTGGTCCCGGCGTAGTGGCGGCGGACGTTGTGTGCGGCCCACAGGGTTCGGAATTCGTCGCTGCGCATGGACAGTTCACCGATGAGTTCGGCGATGCCCTTGTCGTGCGGGTTCCGGCCCGCTTCGCGGCGGAGGATGGCGACGTTGGTGTTGGCGGCCCGGTCCCAGTCCGTGTAGAAGTTGTGGGCACGCGGGTCAAGGAAGATGAACCGGGAGTGGTTGGCCGGCCGCGACGGGTTGCGGTACAGGTCCGAGTACAGGGCGTAGCCCAGGGTATTGGCGGCCACGATGTCCATCCGGTTGTTGCCGATGAATGCCGGCGCTTCGGTGATGGCGTCCAGGAGGTACTGCAGCTCCGGCCGCACGCCCGCGGGGGCGGCCGCGGCGGCAGCCCGCTTGCGGCCCGAGGTGTTGGCGGCACGGGCCAGGTCGTAGAGGTGGTCGTGCTCGGCGCGGTCCAGGTCCAGCGCCCCCGCGATCGCGTCCAGGACACTGTCCGAGACGCCACTGAGGTTTCCCCGTTCCAGCCTGGTGTAGTAGTCCACGCTGACGCCGGCCAGGCGGGCAACTTCCTCGCGCCGGAGGCCGGGCACGCGGCGCCGCCCACCGTACGGTTCGATGCCTGCCTGCTCCGGGGTGATGCGCCCACGGCGTGAGGACAGGAACTGCCGGACCTCGGCTCGGTTATCCATACGGAACACGTTACGGCCATTGGCCTTGCCCTAAGGAGGTTCTGCCGGAACCAGTTACGCCAGGGCCCTCGCTAAGGACGGCAGGGACGGGTTTGATAGGGATGTCCGCTTTCCGCATTTCACCCCAGGGAGGACCCATCATGCGCGCCACCATCCTGCACGCCCCCGGAGACGTCCGCGTCGAGGACCGTGACAAGCCGGCCATCCGGCAGTCCACGGATGCGGTCATCAAGCTCGTTGCCGCCTGCGTTTGCGGTTCGGACCTGTGGCCCTACCGCGGCGCGGACAAAGTCTCCAGGCCTTCGCCGATGGGCCACGAGTACGTGGGGATCGTGGAAGAAGTGGGTGCCGACGTCAAGACGGTCCAACCGGGCCAGTTCGTGGTGGGGTCCTTCTTCGCCTCGGACAACACCTGCGAGATCTGCCGCTCGGGCTACCAGAGTGGCTGCGTGCACCGGCAGGGCGTGGGCGGCGCCCAGGCCGAGTACATGCGCGTCCCGCTGGCCGATGGCACCCTGGTTGCCACCCCGGAGATGCCCGACGACGGTATGGTTCCGTCGCTGCTGGCAGCCTCCGACGTCCTGGGCACCGGATGGTTCGCCGCCAAGGCGGCCGAGGTGGGACCGGGCAAGACCGTGGCGGTGGTGGGCGACGGCGCCGTGGGGCTGTTGGGGGTCCTGGCAGCACAGCAGATGGGCGCCGATTGGATCATTGCCATGTCCCGGCACGCCGACCGGCAGGCCCTGGCCCGTGAATTCGGTGCCACCGACATTGTTGAAGAGCGCGGCGACGCGGGTGTGAAGAAAATCAAGGAGCTCACGGGCGGCCTCGGCGCACACTCCGTCATCGAAGCCGTCGGCACGCAGGAATCCATGCTGCAGGCCATCCACGCCACCCGAGCCGGAGGCCACGTCGGATTTGTGGGCGTGTCCCACGATGTGGCGCTGCCCGGCCGCGACCTGTTCTACTCGCACGTCCACCTGCATGGCGGTCCCGCTCCGGTCCGCCAGTACCTCCCCGAGTTGATTGACCTGATCCTGCGCGGAGAGATCAATCCCGGAAAGGTCTTCGACCTCGAGCTTCCCCTGGAGCAGGCCCCTGAGGCATACAAGGCCATGGATGAGCGGCGCGCCATCAAGGTGCTGCTCCGCCCGTAACGCCCGCCGCCGGCGTGGCCACAGCAGCGCGGCAAGGGTAGGACTGCCAAGACCAGGTACAGCAGGGCCACGCTGGACCAGCCTTTTCCGGGGTTTGCTCCGAACAACCCCGGTAGCATTTTTGTTATCCCCCAACAGATCAGAGGAGAACCATGACTACCGTCAAGGCTTATGCATCCCCGTCCGCCACGGAGGACCTGGTGTCAACCACCATTGAGCGCCGCGAGGTGGGTCCGCACGATGTCATGATCGAGATCAAGTTCGCCGGCATCTGCCACTCGGACATCCACACGGTCCGCGGCGACTGGGGCCCCCAGCAGTACCCGCTGGTCCCCGGCCACGAAATCGCCGGCATCGTCACCGAGGTTGGCGCCGGGGTGACCAAGCACAAAGTAGGCGACCGCGTCGGCGTTGGCTGCATGGTCAACTCCTGCAAGGAGTGCGACAACTGCCGGAAGGGCGAGGAGCAGTACTGCCTCAAGGGCAATGTGGGAACCTACGGCGCCGTTGACCGCGATGGCACCATCACCCAGGGCGGCTACTCCACCCATGTGGTGGTCACCGAAGACTTCGTGGTGACCATTCCCGAAGGCATCGAGCTCGATGTCGCCGCGCCGCTGCTGTGCGCCGGCATCACCACCTACTCCCCGCTGCGCCACTGGGGCGCGGGCCCCGGCAAGAAGGTTGCCGTGGTGGGCCTGGGCGGACTGGGCCACATGGCCGTCAAGCTGGCGCACGCCATGGGCGCCGAGGTCACGGTCCTGTCGCAGTCGCTGAAGAAGCAGGAAGACGGGCTGAAGCTGGGCGCCGACCACTACTTCGCCACGAGCGACGAGAACACCTTCGCCGAACTGGCAGGCACCTTCGACCTGATCATCAACACGGTCAGCGCGTCCATCGACATCAGCTCCTACCTTGGCCTGCTGAAGCTCGACGGCGCCCTGGTTAACGTTGGTGCCCCCGCGGAGCCGCTTCCCGTCAACGCCTTCGCACTGATCGGCGGACGCCGTTCCTTCGCCGGTTCCATGATCGGCGGCATCCGTGAAACCCAGGAGATGCTGGACTTCTGCGCCGAGCACCACCTGGGCGCCGAGATCGAGGTCATCCCGGCAGAGAAGATCAACGAGGCCTACGAGCGCGTCCTCGCATCGGACGTCCGGTACCGCTTCGTGATCGACACCGCCACCCTCTAAAGCACCACCCACGCGACGGCGGCCCGGCTCCCTCAAGGGGGCCGGGCCGCCGTCGGGCTTTAAGACGCAGGGTGACCTATCAGAAGCGGACGCCGACGGGCCGGGCCTTACGGCCGGAGGCTTGCCACAATTGCCGCGGCCGGGCCTTCCGCAGCGTTCCGGTAGTTGATGCCGGCCCACAGGTTCAGCCAGTCCGGGTCCCCTGCCGCCGCTGCCGCGGCACGCAGGGGAGTGGTGAGGTGGTGGATTTCCGGGTAGCCGTAAGGTGCCTCCCCGTCGTGGCGGCGCATGAATTCGTTGTTGAGGCCGCGGGCGTTGCGGCCCGAGAAGGCGCGGGTCACGCCGGTGGTGGGGAAACGTTCCGGCGACGATAAGGCGGCCCGGTGCGCAGGCTTGGTCCCTGCCTCGTCCGCGCGGAGGAAGGCCGTTCCGGCCTGCACGGCCGCGGCACCGACGGCCAGCGCCGCCCGGGTGTGCTCTGCTGTGGCAATTCCGCCCGCTGCGATGAGCGGAACCTCCAGGTCTGAGAGGCTTTCAAGGATCCCATGCAGGGGAACCTCGGGCGGCGGCGCAGCAGCGGCGAACGTTCCCCGGTGGCCCCCGGCTTCCGGGCCCTGGACACACAGGGCGTCGGCACCTGCGGCAAGGGCCCGCAGTGCTTCGTCACGCGACGTCACCGTGGCAATGACGTATACCCCGCGGTGCTGCAAGGCCTCCACCACGCTCGACGGGGGGAAATCGAAAGTGAACGACACCACCGCCGGCGCCAGTTCCAGCAGGACCTCGAGCTTGGTATCCCAGTCGTCATCGTCATGCCGCGGCTCGCCCAGGCTGACGCCGAACCGCTCCGCGTCGGCGGCCAGCGACCCGGCATACCGCTGCAGGGCGTCGGGCTTGAGAACAGAGGGCTGGGGAACGAAGAGGTTGACGCCGAAGGGCTGGTCCGTGAGCGACGTGAGCTTCTGCATGTCGGTCCGCATCGCCGTCGCCGTCTTGTAGCCGGCGGCGAGGAACCCCAGGCCCCCGGCGGCGCAGACCGCGGCCGCGAGCTCCGGGGTGGAGGGCCCGCCGGCCATCGGGGCCTGGATGACCGGTATTTTTAGGTCGTCCAAGTGAAAACGGGTTGTTTGACGTTCGGTTCCCATGTGCCCTTCCCGGTGGTCCGCACCTGCACCTACCTGACGAATGCTACGCCGGTCGGCGGCGGGCTGGCCGCGGAGGCATGCGGGCGCGCGACCAGGTCAGGACCGGGAGCAGGTCAGGACCGGGACCAGGTCAGGACGCGGGGGCGATGCGGACTGCGGTGACCTTGACCGCCATATCCGCCCTGCCCAGGTGGTTTCGCACCGCGGCTGCCACCGCCCGCACAACGTCCGGGGTCCGGGCATCGGAGCTGACGCCGATGCGGACCACGGCTTCGAGGCGGCCGCCGTCCGTCCGGAGGTCGACCCCCGGTTCGTCCACCGTTCCGGCACTGTTGCCGTGCAGCAGGGCCGCCGCCTTCCCGGGCAGGCGCTGCAGCAGGTGCCGGGCAGGGAAGACATCCGTGACGCCGTCGACTGCCAGGATGGCGTTCTTCAGGTCTTCGGTCACTGGTCCTCCCGGGGAGCGTCGATGACATCGGTAATGGTGATGTCGATCGTGGTGATGTTCAACTCGGTATGGCGGGCCAGTGCCTCGGCCAGCTCCTGCCGCAGGGCAGCCGCGCCGGCCATCAGGGGATGGCCGAACAGGACCGCCAGGTCCAGACGGACAGCCACCGGGGCAGCCGGGACGGTGACATCTCCCTCCAGCCGCACTTTGCCGGCCACGGTGCCGGGCAGGCTGTCCGTTACGGAGCGGACCAGGGCGACGACCGAGCCTTCTGTTTCGGTGAGCGTGTCTGCTGGATGGTCCGACTGCAGCGGGATGGTCCGTCCGGGCCGCAGCTCCAGCGCCAGGCTCGCCAGGATGTCCTTCATCCAGTCGTCCGGGCCGCTGCCGGCCTCTGCCACGTCACTGGCATACAGCTCGTTGCCGGCAGCCGTGAGCCGCCGGAGCGAATCGAGGCCGGCACGGCACTCCGGGCAGGACTCAAGGTGGGGTGGATCGGCGAATTCGCCGGTGTCCAGGTAGAGGCTCAGCTCCTCGAGCGTGTGGCCGCACTCAAACGTGTCGTGGGGCATGCTCATCGCCAATCTTCCATTTCGCGGACCAGTGTAATCCGGGCCCGGGCCAGCCGGCCCCGGACACTTGCCGGGCTGATGTTGAGGGTCTGGGCAATGTCGTCATAGCTTTGGCCATTGATCTCCTTCAGGATCCAGCACCGCCGCTGCTCTTCGGGCAGCGCGGCCAGTGCATTCTTCAGGGATTCAATGCCCGCGCCTGCCACCACTGCCGTTTCCGGTCCCGCGCCCGGCGACACCCTGTCGGCCGCCCCATCGTCCGGACCGGCCAGGCTGGTGTGGTTGCGGCGCCGGCGCAGCAGGTCGATGCTGCGGCTGCCGGTCAGCCTGAGCAGCCAGCCCTTGACGGCCGCGGGTTCGCGCACGGTGTCCAGCTGTTGCCATGCCTGGACCAACACTTCCTGGACCACGTCGTCGGCGTCCGCGTAGGAGCCGGTCAAGCGCCGGGCGGCTGCCCGCATGTGCGGGCCGTAGCGGCGGGCGAGGGCCTCGAACGCGGCCGTGTCGCCGTCGGACGCCCTGCCAACCAGGATGGCATCAGGGACCAGGTCCAACTGGTCCCGCACCAAGGGTGAACCTGTCACCGGATTCTGCTTTCACTATCGGCGCGAGCGCCTGGCGGACGGCGGGCGGGCCCGCGGACCGCCGGGGAGGCGGTGCGGGCCTGCCGCTGGGGAAACTGCCTACTCCTTGCGGAATCCCTCTGTGACCTTTGCGGCCGCGTCCTTGAGGTTGCTGCCGACGCCCTTGGCCGCGTCCAGGACCTTTCCGCCGGCTTCCTGCAGCTTTGCCTGGGCCTGGTCCCGCTGGCCCTCGCGCTCCAGTTCCCGGTTGCCGGTAAGCTTGCCGGCGCCCTCCTTAGCAGCACCGAGGTGGTTGGTGGCTGCGTTGTTGAGCTTGTCGTCGAGTCCCATGATGTTTCCTTTCCATCCGTTGGTGTTTCGTGCCTAACCGGCGCGGTGTGCGCCGGCCAGCCTTGTCCTGGTTCCATCCGCTATTCGGACCAGGACGGTGGTGCGATGGCCCAGCAACGCATCAATGCCGGCCACCAGTTCCTCTGCCAGGTCTGCGAGCTCGCGCGGGGAGGCACCTTTTCGGGCCTGCAGCGTGAGCCGGAGCGCCCCGGTGGTGGATCCTTTCGATCGGCGCCAGGCGGTCAGGGAACTTCCGGCGACGGCCCGGTTGCCTTTCACCGCTTCCTGGACTGCCGCGGCCAGGAACGAGACGTCCACGGCCGTGGTGCCTTGCCCGCCGTCGTCCTCCTGTGCGGCCACGCCGGTGCGGCCGCCGCCCTGGCGTGCCAGCCAAAAGATGCTTGCTGCCGCCCCCAAAAGCATCAGCACCGGCACGGCCAGCGCCCACCAGGTGCCCACGGGTTCGGGGGCCGGTGCCGTTGCGGCCAGGGACCGCCACTTCTCCAGCAGTGCATTGGCGGCGCTGCTCCATACCGCGCGGATGTCCGGCACCAGTCCGGCCGCCGCAGCAAGGGTTCCGGTGGCCAGCAGTGCCAGCCCGGAGAGGGCCAGCAGGATGCGGTTCATCGCCCTGTTGGTGTTGTTCGTCGGCCCACTGCCCCTTCCGCGTCAACCAGGACCTGGACTGCCACGTTTTTGCGGAGGCGGAGGGAGGCAACTTCTCCCGCGGCCGCCCCGCTGAGGACGTCGCGGTCCAGGGTGATGCCCGACGTCGGCCGGACGCGGACCAGCGCGCGGCTCCGGGTGATGGTGGTGCTCACCTGCTCCGGGGCCAGGCCGGCGGCCAGGCGAACCTGGCGTGAAACGGCGGCCGCTATGGCCTCGTCGTCGACCACCAGGGCGCTGCGGTCGCTGACCATGGGCCGGCGGTTACGCCGGCCGCCGGTGACCGCCGCGAGCAGCAGCCCGGCGCCTGCGAGGGCAAGGACGCACCCGCCGGCCGCCATGGCTGCCGGCATGACTGTCTCCGGCGCCCCTGCTGCGCGTGCCGCCAGCGTTCCGGGGGATGCCAGCAGGGCGTCGTGCCCCAGCAGCCGCAGGATACTTTCGGTGCCCAGCCACAGGCAGGCGGCCAGCACTGTCACCGCGGTCACGACCGACAGGCCCGCACGGGATGAGTGCGTTTCCCGGCGGATGATCCGGTTGTTGATCCTTGCCTGGTTCACGCCTTCCTCCTGTCCTGTTCGCCGTCGACGCGGGGTTCACTGGGGGAATGCCCTGCCCCGGCGAGGCGGATGCTGATACGGCCGCATTCCATTCCGGTGATGCGGCCACCCAGCAATGCGATCTGCCGGCGGGCTGTGCGTGCCCGCTCGAACACCGGCTCGAACAGCGCGGGCCGTTCCCTGTCCGGTGCGGCCATGTCCGGTGCGGCCCTGTCCACTGAGTCCGTGGGCACTGCGGCCCGCACCAGGAGCGGGGGAGCGGGCAACCGCACCAGGAGGTTGACCCCCAGCTTTCCCGCGTCGTCCTGGAGGGCGGCGGACACGTCGTTGCGGCGGACGCCGAACGCGTCTGCGGCCACCGCTTCCACGGCGTGCCGCAGGGCGGCGGGTGCCATCCGGGTGTGGCCCTGCCTGGCCGGCCCTAACCGGGTCATGCTGACGAGCGGCGGCCGCGCAGGGCGTCCAGGACCGCGGCCAGATCCAGGCGGCCTTCGGCTGCCCTGCCGAGGACGGCGCCGGTTCCCATGAACAGCGCCGTCAGCAGGAAGCCCCAAAAGCCGAACCCCAGGGCTGCGAGCGCCAGGACGGCCCCGGCGGCGGTGCCCGCTGTCACGGGGCTCATGCAACCCTCGGTTCGTGGGCGGCATCATCAGCGTCCTCGCCGTCGGAGGGGACATGGATGTCCGTGATGGTGATGTTCACCTCGGTGACCTCCATGCCCACCAGGTCCTCCACGGCCGTGTAAACGGCGTCGCGGGCGTTGTCCGCCACTTGCTGGAGCGGGTGCGGGTACTCCACCACCAGGGTTACGTCCACGGCCACCTGGGTCTGCCCCACCTCAACGCTCACGCCCTGGGTGAGGTCCTTCTGGCCTACTTTTTCGCGGAGGGTGCCCAGGGCACGGGCTGCGCCGCCGCCCAGGGCGTGGACGCCTTCGATCTCCTGGATGGCGATGCCGGCGATCTTGGCCACGACTCCGTCGGCGACAGTGGTGCGCCCGCGGCCGTCCTGGCCGTCCCTGCCGGAGAGTTCGTGGGCGGGGGCGGCAGCGGCCTTCTTCTGCTGAACCGTTGCGGGGGTTTGCGTCTGCGTGGTCATTCCGTCGCTCCTCTTTCTGTGGGCTTAGGGTGGGGGGCGCTTCGTGCGCCCTCACAGATAAAGACGCAAATACGGGGGAGAACCTCACGCAGGAATTAATGTGATTGCCGTCACTCCTGTTTCCGGGCAGCAAAAAGGCGCGTACGACGGCGGGTGGGACCCGCCGTCGTACGCGCCTTTGGTGCCTGGTTCCTTAGAGGGCCAGTGCCGGCTCTTCCCCGCGCACGCTCAGGGTGAAGGTGTTGGGTCCGCTGCAGGTGACGGCAACACGGCAGGTGGTGGTGTTGTGGCGGGCGGAAAGATCGGTGATGGCGGAATCAAGGGTCTCGTGGAGGGAGGCCCGGTCCCAGATCTTCAAGCTGACGGAATTGGTGGCATCGAACGTCATTATTCAACTTCCATTTCTTGCGTTGAACGGTCCGGACCCGGCCGGACCGCGCCCTCGGCTCTGAGGGCAAAAGGGTGGGAAAGCGCGTTCCCATATTTCAATCGTGCATGGCTGCCGGCTCAATGGCAACCTTTTGCAGCGGAATGTGAGCAACCGCACGCGGCGCTCCACATTCATCCTTTCCATGGTGCCCATACCGGCGATGGAGGCTCAACCGGATAGCAGCGATTTGCGCGTGAGACTCATCACGTCCTGCCGGCGGTCCTATTCGTCGAAGTACGTGCAGATCGTAGTTTCTCCCGAAATAATGGCAATGACTGCGCCGGGAGCCAGCGAGCGGAGGCGCCAAAGGCAACGGCACGCCAGGAGCTGCACCCCGCCAGTAAGATAAACCCATGCCCAGCTCTGCCGATAACGAGTCCGTTCAGCACCTGCAGGAGATCCTCGTAGGGGCCGAAAACGTGGTGGAATTCCTGTCCGGCCTTTCCGGCCTCGCAGCCGCCTCGGTATCAGAGGCGGCCGGTGACGACATCGAATGCGCCGTCACCCTGAAGCTGCGCCGGCGTCCCGCCACGGCGGCCGGCAGCAGTGCCCGCGCGGTCACGCTCGACCAGGTGGAGCAGGCCCTGGGTGACGGTCCCTGCATCCGTGCCCTCCGCGAGATGACCCCGGTGGTGATCGACGACGTCTCAACGGATCCGCGGTGGAAGACGTACAACCAGAAGCTCGCCGAGCACAACGTGCACAGCACCCTGGGCGTGCCGCTGGAAATCGCCCCAGAGGCAAGCGCCGCCCTGAACTTCTTTGCCACCAAGCCCCGCGCCTTCACCCCGGATGTCTATGACAAGGCGGTGGGTTTCGCTGCCGCCGCGCATAACACCCTGCACCTGTCCGTGCGGATCGACACAGCCCAGAACCGTGCCGAAGACCTCGAAGCCGCCCTTGAAAGCCGGACAGCCATCAACCTCGCCTGCGGCGTGATCATGGCCCAGAACCGGTGCTCCCAGGAGGAAGCGATGGAGATCCTGACCCGGGTTTCCAGCAACCGCAACCGCAAACTCCGGGACGTCGCCAGGGAACTGATCGAGCAGTTGTCAGGCAGCCCGGTCAGCACCCATTTCGACTCTTAGCCAGCCGGGGCTGTTTCAGTCCGGCGGCCGCACCGACACACGGCGCCGCCACTGGTACGGCGGATGTCCCAGCAGTTGCCGGTCCCGATCACCCCGTAGTCCTTATCGCCGGGCTGACCGAACACCACCGCGGTGTCTTCGTCGATGGCTACGGCCCACTCCACCAAACCTGCCGTTACGGCTCCCACGGCCCGGCTGAGCGTTCCTGCCTGGGCGGCGTGCACATCCACCGCGAACGGCACCAATCCCAACCCGTCGCGGACATCCACGCTGTCCAGGCCCTCGGAACACTCCTCGCCGCACACATCCACACCGTCAATCCGGTATCCGCCGACCAGCGCGCTGTGCGGGGCCAGCATGGCTCCCGCGGAGAACCCCAGATAGGGCGCTCCACCGCCAACCAGCCCGGAAATCGCGGACGCTGCCGGCCGGAGCCCTTCCCAGTAGGCAGGCGTAAGGCCGCCGCCCACCACCACGGCATCCACGCCGTCGAACGCGGCGGGGTCCGCGGGCCTGCCGTCGAGCAACGGGACAACGACAATGCCGCACTCGATCCTGGCATGCAGCGGTTCCGCGTACGCGGGAACGAGGTCCCGCGGGTCGCCGTCGCGCTGGTGGACGGCAACGGCGATGCGGGCCATTCGGTCCGCTCCAGAATGCTTACGGACTTCCTCGGCGAACCGGTCAAAGACGTGCGGGAAGGCTGCCGGATCCGGGCCTGACCCGGCAAGGAACATGCTCATGCGCTTCAAGATACCGGCCCGTAGCCGGGTATGGGCGAACGACAAAAAATACCTTGACCCCTGCCCACGGCAGGACTAACGTACAACCAAATGGTTGTAGAAAAACTGAGCGAGGCCGAATTGGACCGCCTCTTCCAGGCGTTCGCCGATACCACCAGGCGGGACATCGTCCGCCGGGTAACCGTTGGTGAGTACTCCGTTTCAGGCCTGGCCGCCCTCTACGCCATGAGCTTCGCCGCCGTCCAAAAGCATGTGGCGGTGTTGGAGCGCGCGTCATTGGTCACCAAGGAAAGGCGCGGAAGGGAGCAGATCGTGCGGGGCAATCACGATGGACTGCAAAAGGCCCGGCGGCTGCTCGACGACTATGAGCACATCTGGCGGCAGCGTGCCGCCAGGATGGCAGAAATCCTCGATGAAGGTTAGGAAGGCACCGCCATGGCAGTCATCAGTACGGACAAGAATCCGGAGGCACTGACCCTTACCCTGGTCGCCGAGTTCAACGCCGGCGTCGAACGTGTCTGGCAGCTGTGGGAGGACCCGCGGCAGCTGGAGCGCTGGTGGGGCCCTCCCGGCTGGCCCGCAACGTTCCACAAGGTCGACTTTGTTCCGGGCGGACGGGCGAGTTACTACATGACCGGCCCTGGCGGGGAGAAGGCCCACGGCTGGTGGGAGTTCACGGCAATCGAGCCCCCGCGCCGGCTGCAGTTCGATGATGGGTTTGCCGACAGCGACGGCAACCCCACGGGTGACCTGGGCACGGCGCACGCCACCGTCACCCTGGAACCCGCGGGGGAGCGGACACGCATGACCATCCTTTCCACTTTCGATTCGGAAGAGCAGATGGAGCAGGTCATGGCCATGGGCATGGAGGAGGGCCTGAAGCAGGCAGTCGGGCAGATCGACGGCATCCTCGCCGAGCACGCCAACGCCTGACTGGACGCTGACGCCAGCGACCTTTTACCTCGCCAGAGTGGGCTGTCGACGGCGGGATGTCCCGCCGTCGTCAGCTTTCCTGGCGTTGAACCTCCGGAGCCGCCGCTGAATACTGGAAGGTGGACGATGCCAAGGGAAGGCGGTGGCAGTGGTGAGCGGCGGGGCAGGGGACTTCCGGAAACGCCTGGAGCGGGCGGCCGAGGTCCGTTCATACCGCGGTGCCGGCATCAGCGCCGAGGAGGAAGCGGCGCTCGACGCCCTCGATGCCCAGGAACGGGAGAAGCGCAAGAAAGTCAGCGATGCCGCCCGCGCGGAATACCTGGTCCGCGACGCCATGGCGCAAGGCAAGTTCGACAACCTGAAGTACGCGGGCAAGCCAATCCCGGGCCTGGGCGAATCGTACGATCCCGACTGGTGGGTGAAGGGGCTGATCCAGCGGGAGAACATCAGCGGCCTGGGCCCGGCGGCTATCCTGCTCCGCACTGAGGACGCCGAACTCGACGCCAGGCTGGACACCCAGTACACCGAGCAGCAGGTCCGGGACATCCTGCAGGATTTCAACCGGCGGGTGATCGACGCCCGCCGCCAGCTCCAGGGTGGTCCACCGGTGATCACCAAGACCCGCGATGTGGAGGACGAGGTGGAACGCTGGCGCATGCGACGCGCCGCCCGGGTTGACGAGGCTCCACCCGAACCGGAGCCGGAGCGGTCCTGGTGGAAGCGGTTGTGGAAGGGGACGGGCTAGGTGGAAGGATCCGCCGCATCGAAGAGCGCCAGTCCGATCCTGCTGCAGACCCGCTGCGAGGCCGTGTTGGCCGGGGTGGTCACCGCCACCACCCTGGGCAGGCGACGTTCAAATGCGTAGTCGAGGACGGTTTGGGCTGCCTCGGTCGCGTAGCCGTTTCCCCGGTCGGCGGGGTGGAAGTGCCAGCCGATTTCCGTTTCGCCGGAGGGCTGCAGCGGCAGGACAGGGAAGGGGTGACGGTGGTTGGCGTTTCACGTTTTCCACATAGGGGTTTTGGGTGGCTGGGGTTGTCGGTGCCTGGTGGAAGACTTTGGTTATGGAAGCGGTTTTGGGGAGGGCTGCAGGGCTGGGGGCGGTGCGGTGTGCCGGGCCCTCCGCGGTTGATGGCGCTCCATTCCCGCCGGCCGCTGTACCTTCCGTTGGTGATGTCGTTGAGCTGTTGGCTCGTGTTCCTATGGCCGGCGATGATGCCGGGAGGATCGATCAGATCCGGGGGTTGGAGGACCTGAAATCGTTGGCCGCCGCCCGGCAGGCTGAGGCGAGCGTGGCTTTCGATCTGTCGCAGCGGCGGGAGCAGGCCGCGGCCGGGGTGCCTGTGGAGGAGCAGGGAGCCGGCGTCGCAGCGCAGATCGCGTTGGCGCGGCGGGAGTCTCCGAACCGTGGCTCCCGACTGCTGGGACTGGCCAGGGCTTTGACCGGGATGCCGCGCACCTTCGCCGCATTC